>NZ_BAAAMR010000457.1:0-502 GCF_039529375.1 Actinomadura napierensis | reverse complement strand
GCCAGCCAACGATAACAATGCAAGATAAGTTGCACTACCCAATGCTCTGTCATCTTCGATGAGATGAGGCTCAGCAGCAATTGCAGCATTTACAGCGTCATCCACTGCTGTAATCGTTACAGTAGCAGGTTGTGATGGATCAGCTGCATCCCAATTCATATCCACAACTTTACTATCTAGATGTACATAGAACGTAGCTTGTGAAGTTATATTAGAAGCTGGGTCTAACAAGGTATAAGTAAATTGATCAACCTGACCTAATCCAGCACTATCAGCATTTGGCGTATAGGTATAATCACCATTTGCATAGATGAGTAAAGTACCGTGAGTACCAATAATCTCAGTTGGAGATGCACTTACTGCAACACCATTGACTTCACTGATAATACTGTTAGGTGTAGCGATATCAACATCACCATTCGTATTTGGATCAGAGATTAGGTTGCCATGAGCTGCTACGACATCGTAACCAGTAATAACCGCTGGGTTATAGACATCTACA
>NZ_BAAAMR010000456.1:0-502 GCF_039529375.1 Actinomadura napierensis | reverse complement strand
CTGCTGTGCTGTTCATCAAGTTCAGCATAGCAGAGATTTTATCAAGACTTTCCTGATATTCAGCCTCAGCCTCTGAAGCAATAGTAATACCGCCGCCTGCCCAAATAGAGAGCTGGTTTTGATATTGTTGAAAACTACGAATTAAAATATTCCAGCGTCCAGTACCATCGAAATTAAAATATCCTAAAGTGCCGCAATATGCTCCCCGAGGTGCGCCTTCTAGCTCTTCAATAATTTGCATTGCCCGAATTTTAGGAGCTCCTGTAATTGAGCCTCCTGGTAAAGCAGTGAGCAACATCTGCATAGGATTAATATCATTTTTAAGTGTAGCCGTAATCTCACTCACCATATGATGAACTTGATTGAAGCTCTCAATTTCGAATAGTTTTGTTGTTTTTACCGAACCTGTATTGGCATAAATGCTCAAATCATTACGTAATAGATCAACGATCATCACATTTTCTGCTTGATCTTTTTTAGAATTTTTTAAAGTTTGTTTTGA
>NZ_BAAAMR010000455.1:0-504 GCF_039529375.1 Actinomadura napierensis | reverse complement strand
TAATATTGGCTTCAATTTGTGCTTTATTCCAAACTGTTCCATCGTCAAATACAATTGAGGATAATTGCCCCTCACCAAAATGTATGGTGGCAGTTGAATCATTAAATGTAATAATTCTATCTGCACTAGCCTGTTTTAAAATAATTTCATCAGCTGAAACTGATTTTAAATAAAGTGTATTTTGTTCATTTGTATTATCTAAGATATGAACGTAACTCAACGACCCTAATAATGCTTTATCTACAATATAGGTGTCATTCCCTGCTTCGCCAATTAATCCTGTATATACATTCGGGGAATTACCACCATAAATCAGTGTATCGTTCCCAGATCCACCGTATAAACTATCAGAACCTCCATTAGAAATTAACGTGTCATCTCCATTGCCACCATATAGATAATCATTCTGTACACCACCTTGTATCGTATCATTACCATCTAGACCATAAATTACGGAATAATTAGCATCTGCCTGTAAATGATCATCTCCATCTGTACCTAATA
>NZ_BAAAMR010000454.1:0-504 GCF_039529375.1 Actinomadura napierensis | reverse complement strand
CTAAGACCGCTTGGCCTCCGACTTGATTTTTTGCAGCTTTACCCAAGCTTCCTGACTCGATCACTGCAATAAAATACTTTAATTGTTTAAGTTCCACGGCAAATTCTACTTTGACCTTTATGGATTAATTCTACACTGGTTTATCGCTATAGATTTTGTTCTATTGCTTTGAGTAAACCACTAAAAGAGAAAAGGCAACATCACCTCAAAATGTTGCCTTTTAGAGCTTTTATTCTTTAACCTGCTCAAGACCCTGTTCTTCAATAATTTGTGTCGCTTGAGGCGATTTCACAAATTTAATTAACTCTTTTGCGACTTTTGCATGTTCCGAGTTTTTACCAATACCAGCAGCAAATACGGTAACTTTTTGGTAAGGCGCAGGGATTGGACCAACTAACTCAACTTGACCATATTTGCCGGTAAAAGGTTTGATTTCACTAATTTGCTGGAAACCAATATCAAACTGGCCTTCGGCAATACGTTTTGCAACGCGGTCGCATACAA
>NZ_BAAAMR010000453.1:0-506 GCF_039529375.1 Actinomadura napierensis | reverse complement strand
TGACTGGAGAATATGGCGAGGCAGGCAGCTTCCGCTCTGGTATTGAAAATAAGATTGAGATGTTTTCCCCAAGCTTTACCTATAAGAATGACGATGGAAAGCTGACCTGGACCACACAATATACCTATGACAAATTAAATCGTGTACCTGACCGTGGACCAACACGTGACAACTTGCCTGCGGGAACTTCTATTAAAATGGGATTTGCCCAAGACGGTGATTATGTTGATGATATTTTGCAAGTCGTTCGTACCGATGTGAATTATGAATATGCGCCTGATTGGAACTTCCACTGGGCGGCAAGTTACCGACAAGCAGAACAGAACTTTGACCACTTTTATTTTGGCAATTATTGTGGTTTAGATGGAAAAAACTCAAAGAATGAGGCGTGTACAAAAAAAGGTTACATCGATCAAATTTACTACTGGCAACAAACCAGCAATAAGACCACCACCAATACATTTGATATTAAGGGCAAGTTCAAGACAGGCCAACTTGAACACCAA
>NZ_BAAAMR010000452.1:0-506 GCF_039529375.1 Actinomadura napierensis | reverse complement strand
CAACTGCCGTCATCAATTTGGTAATAGAAGCGATCGGCACTGATGCGTTGGTATTTTTACTATAAAGTACCTCACCTGTTTGTGCATCCATTACAAGTGCAGCACGTGCACTAACACTCGGCTGGGCGTTATAACCCACAGTATCACGGATTGGAGCAACTTTAGGGGTAGAAGTAATAACTCTCGGCGCATTACTGCCACGCAATGTTGTAGTTACAGAAGTTGAACCTTGCGGAGTCGGTTCATCATCTTCATCATTTAAAAGTTGACTAGCATCCGCTGCAGACCAATTTAAACTTGCAGTACCAGTACTCCCTGAAGACGGGTTATTGACGAGTTCTGCAAAGCTTGTTGAACTCAAACTAAGCAAAATAGACATGCTTAGCACATGCATTAAAGACTTTTTAGAATTTTTCACGGCACAATACTCGACTCAGGGTGACACACATTTGCGCTTACTATCATTATGCCTTACATTTGAGATATAAGGTATAAAGCTTTTACCG
>NZ_BAAAMR010000451.1:0-507 GCF_039529375.1 Actinomadura napierensis | reverse complement strand
AGCACAGCAAATGACTGCACTTACTATCCCCAATCTTTTTTTCATTTGACTTTCCTTAGTCTGGTTTTATTAGTTAGTAGCTCATTTATCAACCAAGTTTTAAATTGTTTTTATTTTAGCCATATTTTTCTAAATGTGGCCTATCTTGCTCAAAATTTGGATATTTTCAGACGAATAGCTTTAATGGGAAGCAATTCAACCATGCAATCTCAGTATTTATAAACTAAAACTCCGAAAGTTTTGTCTTCATGATCAGTTCTCTTTAAAATATAGCATCCCTAACTCACCTCGATAAGACAAGATGATTCAATTTGACCAAGTTTCTTTACGCCGCGGTGGACGGGGTCTATTTCAAAAAGCGTCTATGCAATTACACCCAGGTTGGAAGATTGGTCTAACTGGGGTCAATGGTGCAGGTAAATCAACACTATTTGCAGCATTACTCGGTAGCTTAGGAGCAGATGAAGGCTCGCTTACTCGTCCTTCCGTATGGACTGTGGCTCATAT
>NZ_BAAAMR010000450.1:0-508 GCF_039529375.1 Actinomadura napierensis | reverse complement strand
ACCTATTCATACTTTAGCCCGTTTAATTAATCCTTTTAACGCTAAAGCCACCTTACAAGCCATATTCCATCCTGCTTACAGAACTTCCCATCAGCATAGTGCACTTCGCTTAGGCTATCAAAATAGCGCAGTTATTAAGGGCGAAGGCGGCGAATTTGAACGAAACCCAGACGCGAAAACGCTGATTTGCGGAATTAAAAATGGTGAACTCTATGAGCATGAGTTGCCAAAGCTTACACCTGAACGTAGCCCAATTGAAGAAGAGTTAGACTTAGCAACCTTTAAAGCTGTCTGGCTTGGTCAACAGCATCACGAATATGGGGAAATGGCCGTAACAGAAACCATGGGTATTGCGTTATATACCATGGGCGTAGTTTCTAATTTCGAGGAAGCGATGCAAAAAGCAAAAGTATTATGGGAAACACGAAATTTAAGCAATCTTAATTCGTAGTTAACAAATGCTATCGTGAAGGTCGACATGGATGTCGACCGTATCACTGCGATACAG
>NZ_BAAAMR010000449.1:0-508 GCF_039529375.1 Actinomadura napierensis | reverse complement strand
CTTGATTTTGCTGTCGTAGTTTTTAGTAATTAAATCAGAAGTAACATAGAAGTTACCGTTGATTTGTTTTTGTTTATATTCAGCACCAGCAGAAGCGCCGTCTACGTCGCCTTTAACTTGGTTATATTCAGCTTCGAAACCTAACCATGGAGTTAACTCGATACCAAGAGCTGCACCAACGAATAAATCGTCTTGTAACTCAGGTGAATTAGTTAAGTTACCATCTTTACCGCCATTGTTGTGTTGGCTGTCTTGGAAAGTGTAACCAAGCAGTAATGGAGTAACTGTTACGCCAGCATTAGCAGCAGCTAATGGAGCAGCAACAAGCATAGTAGCAAGTGCAATACGACTCAATTTCATGGATATCCTCCAGAGATAACAATTGTTGTTCAAGCTCAGCCTAAATTTATTGGCCCCTGAGATATTTTTTTACCCCAGTATTATTTTTAAGCTATTCACATTTGAATCATACAAACACTTGATAGACTTTCCAAGTGCTTGATAATTT
>NZ_BAAAMR010000448.1:0-508 GCF_039529375.1 Actinomadura napierensis | reverse complement strand
AAAACGGTGTGTTGATTTCTATGGTTCAAGGTACATGCTTGGGCTATGCATTATTCAGCTTACAAGACCGCGGTCGTTTATTCGCTAAGCCACAGTTAGAAGTTTACGAAGGTATGATCGTAGGTATTAACTCTCGTTCAGACGATATGGTTGTAAACCCAACTAAAGCGAAACAGTTAACTAACGTTCGTGCGTCTGGTACTGATGATGCTTTAACTTTAACACCTGCAATTGAATTCACGCTTGAACAAGCTCTTGAATTTATTGAAGATGACGAGTTAGTAGAAGTTACTCCAAAATCAATTCGTATCCGTAAGCGTTACTTGACTGAAAATGAACGTAAACGTAACCGTGATAAATAATTTTTCTTAAATGAAAAAGAAAAACCGCTAAATTCGTTTAGCGGTTTTTTATTGCTTACTGGTAAAGCTGAAAGTAAACTTAAAGTCATATTTTTCTTGTAAGCAAATATGTTGTTAAAGTGTGAAATAGCTTTCTTTTTTTGAAA
>NZ_BAAAMR010000447.1:0-510 GCF_039529375.1 Actinomadura napierensis | reverse complement strand
ATTACTCGCGGGCATCTTCATGTATGTGATGGTCATTATGACTGAGCCATTATTGATTATTGCTGCCATGTCTTTAAGTGCTATGGCGTGGGGCTTTGGAGTAGCTGCGGTATTTGCTCTGCTTGCCCGAGTAACCACCTCAAATGTAGGTGCGACAGCGGGTGGAATATTTAACGGTTTAGGCAATTTTGCAAGTGCAATTGCACCTGTACTGATCGGTTACATCGTGATGCAAACACATAGTTTTAATTTGGGAATTACCTTCTTGGCTGCAGTCGCTGTCATTGGGTCGTTGTTCTTGGTTCCTCTTTTAAAACGTTATTAATTCACTGTATAGGAGTTTAAAAAATGACTACACAACAATTCGAATCGTGGAAACAGCCGGAAGGCGCTTCTTTAGAAGATTGGTTAAACACACGTATTGCTCGCTTTGAGACTCGTAAATATGACTTTGAGGCTTTGAAGTTCCAAGCCGATTACGACCCGAAATATCGCCGTGCTCAAATGCGC
>NZ_BAAAMR010000446.1:0-511 GCF_039529375.1 Actinomadura napierensis | reverse complement strand
ACCGCGATTAAAATGAGTGAATCGCCTTCTTTTGTGAGTGAAAGTAAGAACCCGATAATGCCCGGAATAATAATTGCAAGATAAGGAGCTTTATTTTTATTGGTTAAAGAGAGTGACGTCGGTAAGTAACCAGCTCGTGACAATGCAAAGATTTGACGCGAATAGGCATAGATAATTGAGAAGAAACTTGCGATTAAACCAGCTAAACCCACAAAGTTTACGAATGTCGCAAGCCAAGTGTTGGTGCCATAAACTTTAACCAAAGCATCTACCAGAGGGGCGCCTGAGGTTTGTAAAGTACTTGCACCTGCTGCGCCTGCACCCAAGAACAAAATAAGCATGGCAAATGCTGTTAAGATGAGCATTGCACCGATTAAACCGCGTGGCAGAGATTTGGCTGGATCTTTTGCTTCTTCTGCTGCTAACGGAACACCTTCTACTGCAAGAAAAAACCAGATAGCAAAAGGAACCGCGGCCCAGATGCCCAAGTAGCCATGAGGTAAAAAAAGAC
>NZ_BAAAMR010000445.1:0-511 GCF_039529375.1 Actinomadura napierensis | reverse complement strand
GCTAAAGCTGCTATGCGGTTTTATCAAACCAATCAACCAGTTAAAGCATTGAATTTAGCAAGTCAATTGCAAAGTCAAAATATACGCGGTTCATTAATCACAGATGTCTTATTTTTATCTGGTGTGAGCATTGCAAATAACTCATTGCAACAAATGCGTAATCAGGAAATGCGATATTTAACGAATGACATAACATATCCTCCTGCAAAGCAGTTAGTTGAAAATATTCATACTGCAATGCCGGCTCCTGATCCATCCAGTTTCAAAACTAACAACTCGGAAAGCAGTTCTACTGATAATGAAAAAAGAAATTATAAAAAACAGTACGCAACGCGTAATAAAGTGAGTGCCTCTAGAACATCAAATAAACGAGTAGTAAGTCCAGCAAAGGCCACCGCAGTCAAACCTAAAACTGCACCTGCAGCCACTGTCAATAAATCAAAAAGTTCGCCTTTTGACCCTTTAATTAAATAATCCGGAATAGAATCTTATGGCTAAGAGAGAAAGCGTA
>NZ_BAAAMR010000444.1:0-511 GCF_039529375.1 Actinomadura napierensis | reverse complement strand
CTATTACAGCAATTAATTACGATGAGCGCTATTACCTCAACGATAAAGACTTTATTGACGTGCCGGTTGATGATTCTCCAATTTACATTCGATATGACCAGCTGGATATTAATCTGGCGCGTTTATATCAGATGCAAAGAGGGGATTTGCCAACGACTGGCGAAATCAGTTTTGTAGTTGAATCTGGTGCACTAGTTTCTAGTTCGAGTTCTTATCGACCGGAAACCAGATTTGTCTATAAATTCGACTACAACTCCAGTCCGCCGAAACAGGAATTTATTGCCCCTGCAGCGACTGAACTACCCGCCATTGATACTGGTGAGTTCCCACCTGATCTGGTGGTAAATCTGACTATTAAAGGTGCTGTTGTTGGGCGTGGTGGTGATGGCGGTTTACCTCATTTGGCATTTGGCGCATGGGAGTCCGATCCGGATTACAACTTTACTAAAACCCGCCGTGACGGTTTTCAGGGAGCACACGGTTTATTAAACCGGCACAGTAAACTAAACCT
>NZ_BAAAMR010000443.1:0-512 GCF_039529375.1 Actinomadura napierensis | reverse complement strand
CAAAATCTCGATGATAAAAAGCTGGTGGATGCCGGTGAAGTTGAGAAAGTTAAAGCTGAAGCTATCAAAGCAGTTGAGGAAAAATATGCCCCGATTGTTGCGCAACGTGATGCTCTAGAAGCCTCTTTACATAAAGAACTTATCGGCGGTGGTTTTGCTCGTTCTAAGTACATTCAAGACAACATTGCAGTACCTGTGGACATGGTTCAGGCAACCTTTGGTCATCACTTCAAAATCGAAGAAGGCAAGGTGGTTGCATATGATCCGAACGGCGAAAAGATTTATTCACGTGTCCGCCCGGGTGAACTTGCAAATGTTGATGAAGCTTTAGAGTCATTGGTTGGTGGATACCAGCATAAAGACTTAATTCTTAAAGGTGGTAAAGGAACTGGTGGCGGTTTTCAAGGTGGGGGCAAAGGTGGAGCACCTACTGGAATGAAACGCAGTGAAATGTCTGTTTCTCAGAAAGCAGATTACATCAAAGAACATGGCAATGATGCCTTCCTAAAAAT
>NZ_BAAAMR010000442.1:0-512 GCF_039529375.1 Actinomadura napierensis | reverse complement strand
GGTTAATCGAATATAACCATAGCTCTGCTTTGTCTCCTCATGGGCTATTTTCACCAATATCGTCTGTTGATTTCGTTGAATCGTTCTTTTGCTCACGCCTCTCTTGAGCCAATCATAAAAACATGAAACTGAAACATGAAGTAATCGAGCCATTAAGGTAATTGGAAAAGAATATCTTTTTTGTTTCATATAGGCGTACCTTACTGACTTTCTTTGGCAAAGTACGCTGCTGCCTTTTTTAAAAATTCACGTTCCATTTCAGCTATTTTGAGCTGTTGTTTGAGTTTTTTATTTTCTTCGAGTAGAGCGTTTAGATCAGGTGAATACTGTTTTGTACCTGCTAAAGTTCCAGCCTTTGCTTTGGTATTCCAATTTGAAAGAGTTTGCATTGAAATGCTAAGTTGTCTGGCTGTTTCCGAGACATTGCCTTGATTGGCTTCAATTAATTTGATGGCTTCAGCTTTAAATTCTGTGGTGTAAGTCTTGTGTTTCTTGCTCATGGTAAACTCCTG
>NZ_BAAAMR010000441.1:0-513 GCF_039529375.1 Actinomadura napierensis | reverse complement strand
CAAAAAAACTTTAATCGCATTATTATGCTGTGCCAGTTTAGGATTGACGGCATGTAACGATGATAACGATCAAGATCAAACTTCACCTACTGAAAACGTTACCGAACCAACTCTAATTTCTTTTGCTAAGTTACCTGTAGAAACTTATGCTGCTGGACCAGACTCAGGGGCATATGTGAAAGGTGCAAATGGAATTTATCCTCCGTTTAAAGGTCAACCTGTACAGGGATTTTCTGCAGCATTAAAAAATGAAGATGGCAGTTATATGGCAATGGCCGATAACGGTTTTGGCACTCAAGATAATTCATCAGACTTTTTACTTCGTATTTATAAAATAAAGCCTGATTTCAAAACTAAAACTAAAGGCACCGGTCAAGTTAATGTACAAAGTTTTATCCAACTGCGTGATCCGAATAAATTAATTCCATTTAATATCATCAATGGTAATACACCTGAGCGTTTATTAACGGGTGCTGATTTTGACCCAGAGTCGATGCAGCGTACTACTGATGG
>NZ_BAAAMR010000440.1:285-515 GCF_039529375.1 Actinomadura napierensis | reverse complement strand
TCATTCCAGCGACCGCTGCTGCTGTTGCGGTATTTATTAAATCAATTGTTGCGCATACCGATGCAACTTAATAGAGGTCTATCACAATGAATGATGAACAACGCTATAAACAAGGCATTGAGGTGCGGACTGAAGTTTTGGGTGAAAAACATGTTGGTCGGTCTTTGCAGAACCTAAATGACTTTAACCAGGATTTCCAAAATTTTATTAGCCGTTATGCATGGGGTGAA
>NZ_BAAAMR010000440.1:0-275 GCF_039529375.1 Actinomadura napierensis | reverse complement strand
GTCTCGTCCAGGCTTACCACTACATACCCGTAGTTTAGTGACTATCGCAATTTTATTGGCACTGGGCCGCGAAGATGAACTACGCATGCATTTACGTGCTTGTTTCAACAACGGTGTAACTAAAGAAGATTTAAAAGAGCTGATCTTACACAGTTCACTCTATGCGGGTTTACCTGCTGCAAACGCTGCAATGCATATGGCTGAAGAAGTCTTTAAAGAGTTGGGGATAGAAGTAAACCCAATTGCAGCGAAAGAACAGGATTAAGGAGATAAAG
>NZ_BAAAMR010000439.1:0-516 GCF_039529375.1 Actinomadura napierensis | reverse complement strand
TGTAAAATCAGCAAGTAATTGCAACACACGGCGTACTTCAATATCTTGGAAGTCTAATGAAAGTTTATTTCCTGAATAATTTGGCGTTTTATATAAAGAGGTAACATTTTTATCTTGGGGACGTTTCAAACTGATCGTGAGCTTATTCTCCGCCTGATAGGCCATATATTCATAGCTACCAGAGGACTGGATAGTTATTACACCAACCCCTTTATCATTATAAGCATCGATACTTGAAACCGGGGTTGCAAAATCATTTACATTTAAGCGACGCGCTAAATGTGTCGGGATTTTTGTACCTATTGTTCTTATAACGACTTTACTACCCTGCTGCTGAACATCTACAGGCGTATTACTTCCTAAAAGATCTACAACAACCAGGCCTTCTCCCTGACTACCACGCTGAAAGCCAATATTTGAAACTCCCTGTGGTTGTGCTGAGACCACAGGTAGCGGCTTATTACTTGTTTGAGCAGAATTAATTTTTAAAATGAAAGTATTGTCTTTCACTCGTGT
>NZ_BAAAMR010000438.1:0-516 GCF_039529375.1 Actinomadura napierensis | reverse complement strand
AATGCACCATGCAGACGTAATTTTGGCGATTGGTGCGCGTTTTGATGACCGCGTAACAAATAACCCAGCCAAATTCTGCCCGAACTCAAAAGTGATTCATGTCGATATCGACCCTGCAACTATTTCAAAAACGATTATGGCGCATATTCCGATCGTTGGTGCAGTAGAGCCAGTTCTTCAAGAAATGTTGGCACAGTTAAAACAATTAAATGTGTCTAAACCAAATCCTGAAGCAATTGCGGCTTGGTGGTCTCAAATCAATGAATGGCGCAAAGTTCATGGCTTGAAATATGAAAATCCATCTGATGGCACTATGAAGCCACAGCAGGTTGTTGAAACTTTATATAAAGTGACCAATGGCGATGCCATTATTACTTCTGACGTAGGTCAACATCAGATGTTTGGTGCACTTTATTATAAGTACAAACGTCCTCGCCAATGGATCAACTCAGGTGGCCTTGGCACCATGGGTGTTGGTTTACCTTATGCAATGGCTGCGAAGCTTGCTTTCCCAGA
>NZ_BAAAMR010000437.1:0-517 GCF_039529375.1 Actinomadura napierensis | reverse complement strand
AAACAGGGCTTTCCAAAGAACAATTAAAATTTGCAGTTGATTTATTAAAAACATTAAAGCCTTATCCAGGCATGGATTTTGAAAAGCAAGAATCAGAGTATCAAATTCCTGACGTAGTCGTTGCCAAGAAGGACTTGCATTGGCAAGTTCAGTTAAACCCTGATGTGATGCCAAAATTAAGAATCAATTCTTTTTATTCGAGTATGATTCGTAGGGCAGATCAAAGTGATGATAATTTATACCTACGTAATCAAATGCTTGAGGCTAAAAATTTTATAAAAAGTATTGATGAACGGCACAAAACATTATTAAAAGTTGCGACTTGTATTGTTGAGCATCAAAAAGCATTTCTTGAAATAGGTCCCGAAGCAATGAAACCTTTAGTACTAAGGGATGTTGCAGAAGAAGTAGAATTACATGAGTCGACCGTTTCTCGCGTTACAACAAATAAGTATATGCTTACTCCACGTGGACTTTTTGAGTTGAAATACTTCTTTTCTAGTCATGTGGGGACAAC
>NZ_BAAAMR010000436.1:0-517 GCF_039529375.1 Actinomadura napierensis | reverse complement strand
TACGAATCTATCTTTTGAAGAGCTGGTTACCAATCTTTGTGATGCGGTGTTTTGTACTGCATATCGGCAAAATAATAAGCTCAAGCTTTATTTTGAACGTCCAACTGATAACTCGGTAATGCTATTTAACTTCAGGAATATTATTCCTGATAGTTACAAGCATGATCTTACCTTTGGCGTGATGGATGACTACGATGGACTGATCTATGAATACACGGATCCGGCCGACGATAGTCGTATCAATATCTATCTACCGGATAAAGGGGCCAAGAACCCCAAAGAGGTGAAATCTGTAGGTGTGCGTAACAAGTGGCAAGCTCATTTTAATGCGTACCGGCTTTGGAACAAGCTTCGCTTCCAGCGCAAATCCATTACCTTTGATGCGGCACCTGAGTCAGAATTACTGGTTTTACGTGACCGGATCGCTGTAGCTGATTATCGCAATGGTATTCATCAAAGCGGTGAGGTGGTACAGCAAGAAGGTTTAATTCTCACCCTAAGCCATGATGTCGATTTC
>NZ_BAAAMR010000435.1:0-517 GCF_039529375.1 Actinomadura napierensis | reverse complement strand
TCAATAGTAATAAATTACCGATTGATTCAATTCCATACGCACCGATAGTAAATGCCATAGCACCAAAAGCTCCAATTGGTGCAAGTTTCATTAACATGCCAACCAAATAGAAAACCGGAGCCGTGAGGTTATTTAAAAAATCAGTAATTGGACGTGCACGGTCACCCAATGCAGCTAAAGAAATACCAAATAGGACTGCCACAAATAGAACCTGCAAAATTTCACCACCAGCAAGCGGACTCACTAATGTTTGCGGGATAATATTCATGAAAAAGTCAGTGATATTTGTAGCATGAGCCTTTTCAACGTAACTATTTACTTTATCGTTGACTAAGGTTGCCGGGTCAATATTTAGGCCTTTACCAGGCTGAATGATATTAGCCACAATCATACCAACCACAAGCGCAAGGCTAGAGAAAGTAAGGAAATATAGCATTGCCTTACCTGTCACTCGCCCAACTCGACTCATGTTCGTCATGCTGGCAATACCGGTAAACACTGTCAAAAAAATTAAGGG
>NZ_BAAAMR010000434.1:0-518 GCF_039529375.1 Actinomadura napierensis | reverse complement strand
GGCGTTTGGTTTTGGGCCTTAGCCTTATCTTCAATCTTCAGGCCATGTTCATCTGTCCCGGTTAAGAAGAACACATCATACCCATTGCTCCGCTTGTAACGAGCAACCGTGTCACACGCAATTGTCGTATAAGAATTACCGATATGTAACCGTCCAGATGGGGAAGGTGCAGATCAACCCAATGTGATTGAAATTGAAGAAGCAGCTCAGCGACATGGCCTAAACGTAATCTATCAGCCTGTTATCAGTGGTAAAATTAGCGATCAACAAGTTACCGAGTTTAAGCAGCTTTATCAGAATGCTCAGAAGCCCGTTTTAGCATATTGTCGCTCTGGTATGCGTGCAATCAGTTTGTGGGCTTTGGCTGAAGTTGCTCCACAAGATGCAGCACTGTTAGTTGAGTCGGGTAATAAGCTTGGGTTTAACTTAAAAGGCTTGGTGCCACGTATTTTAAAACGTGATCATGAACCAGCCACAATTCCTTGTTATAGCGTTGTGATTGTTGGCGCTGGGGCAGC
>NZ_BAAAMR010000433.1:0-518 GCF_039529375.1 Actinomadura napierensis | reverse complement strand
AGGTGTCCGGCGTGAGTGACGTCCAGGTCAATTTCGACCAGAAGACGGCGACCGTCACCTACGATCCCGATAAGGCCCAGCCCGAGGCACTGACTGAGGCGACCGCGAACGCGGGATACCCCTCCACAGTGCAGAAGTGAGGTCACGATGAGCGCCATTGTCCTTGAGTCCGTGCTGACTTGCCCGCGCTGCGGCTTCGCCAAGCCGGAAACCATGCCCACGGACGCCTGCCAGTTCTATTACGAGTGCAGCAACTGCAAGGCGCTGCTGCGCCCCAACCCAGGGGATTGCTGCGTTTTCTGTTCGTTCGGCTCGGTGAAGTGCCCGCCGATCCAGCAGCAGCTTGGGTGTTGCTCATAGCGTTTAGGGGGATCACAGGTCGTCGTCTGGATTACGCAGTGGCCGCAGCTCGCCGCGCGCAACTTCTTCCGGTACCGCAAAGGAATACCGCCCGAGCATGTTGATGTGCTCGTAGATCAGCGGCGATAGCCGGGCCAAATCCTCTTCCAGCACTGGAT
>NZ_BAAAMR010000432.1:0-519 GCF_039529375.1 Actinomadura napierensis | reverse complement strand
GCGACTTTCCAGCAGGCATACCCGCAGCTCATCTTGCCGTTCAGCATCGGCGCGCGTGACAGCATCGCCGAGGCGCTGGGCGAGCAGATGCCGGTGTGGAAGATCAAGAAGACCGCCGCGCGGAAGGCCACCCAGGAGGTGCGTGCGCTGGCGGATTACGTGTTCACGAAGATGGAGATCGCGCAATGAGCGCCAAGACCAACGCCAAGAAGAAGGAGCAGGACAAGCCGCAATCGTCCGGGCTGGGCCTGGACGGGCTGGGCGACCTGGCCGGCCTGCTGAACGAGCAGCCGGCGGCCAACGCCGGCGGCGCAGGCCCGCAGGAGCTGCCGCTTGACCTGATCGACGAAGACCCACACCAGCCGCGCACGGCCGACAACCCCGGCTTCTCGCCGGAGAGCATCGCGGAGATCGGCGAGACCATCAAAGCGCGCGGCGTGAAGTCGCCCATCAGCGTGCGCGAGAACCCGGACGCACCGGGGCGCTACCTCATCAACCACGGCGCGCGGCGCTATCGCG
>NZ_BAAAMR010000431.1:0-520 GCF_039529375.1 Actinomadura napierensis | reverse complement strand
GCCTTTAAGTACGTGATGATGTAAGTGCTGTTCCATTAATTCACTCATCAAACCGTTTATTGCACCTTTTATGGCTGCAACTTGCTGCAAAATATCTATACATGAAGATTCTGGTTGTTCTATCGCATTTTCAATGCTGTTGATTTGCCCTTTTAGTCGTTTTACACGATTAACAATTTTTTTATCCTGACCAATGTGACTCATCTGTTTTCTCTTGTACAATTTAATATACTGGTATGGAGTATATTGGGTTTAAATTTTATGCAGGATTATAGTGTATCACGTCATCATCAACATCAGTTTGATGAAGGAAATCCACTTGCACAAAAACGTATTTTGATTGCAACCATTTTAACGGCGTCCATGATGGTACTGGAAGTATTTGGTGGATGGTTCTTCAATTCAATGGCACTACTGGCCGACGGTTGGCATATGAGTTCACATATGTTGGCCCTTGGTTTAGCCTACTTTGCCTATCGTGCAGCCCGCCATTATTCCAATGATCACCGTTTTAGCTTTG
>NZ_BAAAMR010000430.1:0-521 GCF_039529375.1 Actinomadura napierensis | reverse complement strand
CATGTCTAAAGCCATAATTTAAGCCGCTCGACATAGAAGCAATTGCCCCTGCTCCCGGAGAAATACTAATGACCCAACAGGCCAACATATAAGCAAACCAAACTTGCAAAGACATAGCGAAAATAGACAATAAAAGTGAAATTATACCGTTTTATAAAACTATCGTGGCGATAATTCAAACAATAAAATCAATAAATAGACTACTAACAGCTCTTCGCATCAGGCACAATAATTGAAGCTCATACTAAATTATAATTGAGGAGAGATCTTCTAATGACTGCTCAATCTGTCATTTTGCCATTACCATCAGATCATGCCCGTTTTATTGTTCTTCGTTTAAAAGATTTAACAATTGCTGAATTAAAAGAACAACTCGAAGCTTTATTCGAAACACGTGACCGTCTCATTACTCAACATTCAGACGCACAAATTAAAACAGCAGTCGCTTTTGGTCCAGAACTTTGGAAGCAGCTTTACAGCCAATCTCCTGCTGGTTTTAAACAACTTGAACCAGAAAATGG
>NZ_BAAAMR010000429.1:0-522 GCF_039529375.1 Actinomadura napierensis | reverse complement strand
TGATGATTTACCTTCAATTCAGCTCATCGAGAAGCGAAAAGAAGCGATTGTAAGCGATGCAAAAACCACAATTGAATTAGCGAAAATTCGTACTCAAATTAAAAAGTTGGAAAAGCAGCTCAGTGTTCGAGAAGATGCCAAAAAGCGTCTTCAACTTGATGAACTACAACAGCAACTCATTCAATTACAGGAGGTGTGAATGGCCGTCAAAAATATGACGAAAAAGCAGATTCAAATTTTCTTTGAACGCCTTCGTGAACAAAGACCTTCTCCACAGACCGAATTAAACTATTCATCACCATTTGAATTGCTCATTGCCGTTATGTTATCGGCGCAAGCAACCGACGTTAGTGTCAACAAAGCAACTGATAAGCTCTATCCTGTTGCGAACACCGCTGAAAAAATCTATAACTTAGGCGTAGACGGGTTAAAAGAGTACATTAAAACGATTGGTCTTTATAACGCAAAAGCCGAAAATGTTATCAAGACCTGTAAGATTTTAATGGAGCAGTTTAACGGTGA
>NZ_BAAAMR010000428.1:0-522 GCF_039529375.1 Actinomadura napierensis | reverse complement strand
ATAGCCATGTGGAAGTGATACGACACCTCTTCTCATCCCATCATCCAACTCAATAGCTACCTGAATTTCTCCATGCGCTGAGATACATTTAAGCTGCCCTCCTGCATCTACATTTAAGTGTCTTGCGTCTTCGGGATGAATACGCAATGCACCCTCTGCATCTACTTTTCGCCAAGCAGGGTCACGGTAAATTTGGTTGGCATTGTAACTACGGCGTTCACCTGACAAAAGGATGAAAGGAAACTCTTCAACATTAACGTTATGGCTTTTCAAGCTTGCGAGTTCACTTAACATCTCGGGAATTGCAAGACGTATTTTCTTATCTTTATAAGCTACCAGTTTCCAGACTTCGTCATATTCATGTTGCGATAAAACCATACCTGAACGTTGCTTTAATATCTGCTCAAATAGTTTGACACCTTGTGTTAATGGATTACCTTTATAACCTGCACGGCGTACTGCTTTGGTATGTAAAACAGCATATTGAATAGATAGCGGCAATAAAAAAGCAACTGAATCTGC
>NZ_BAAAMR010000427.1:0-522 GCF_039529375.1 Actinomadura napierensis | reverse complement strand
CTTCTTTTTCAACCTAAACTAAAAGCTCTGTGCCTTCAGTAATAAGTTCACGAATGTTTGAAGTTTGACGTGGGTCTGCCTGAAAATAGCTATTCGCAATTTCACGCATAGACAAGAAGCCTTGACGACCTGCGCCATATTCAACAAAAACAGCTTCTAAAGATGGTTCTACGCGGGTGACATGGCCTTTATAGATATTGGATTTTTTCTGTTCTCGGGTACGATTCTCTAAATCAAAATCGTAAAGACGATTACCAGTGATAAGTGCAACGCGAACTTCTTCGGCATGAGTTGCATTAATCAACATACGTTTCATGGGTGTGACACCTAATAGTGACTCACACAAACAAACCAAACAAACTTAAAGGTTCTGAACGAACATCGAACATGACGGATCATTTCCCAGATCTCAAAATACTTGTGGTCTGAGTCATCTGTTACCGGCTACATTTAGCCTTAGCTTCGATTCTCGTCTGTGATGTAGGCAATACTGCTTCAACCTTTAAATCGGAATTCCTTTTT
>NZ_BAAAMR010000426.1:0-523 GCF_039529375.1 Actinomadura napierensis | reverse complement strand
CTTTGCGGGATTTCATTGAAGCGGTTAATGGCTAGATCAACTTTACCTTGTTCCATGTCTCTATATGACACATCACTTGGAGTAAGAAAATCGAGTACAACGTTTGGTGCTTCTGAGCGGAGGGCTTTAACAAGACGAGGGACTAGGGTGGCTTCTGCATAGTCAGAAGTCATAATACGGAAAACGCGATTACTGGTATAAGGGCGGAATTCGGTACGCGGTTCCAAAATCATTGAAAGGTCGGAAAGAGCATCACGAATACGCGGTTGTAATTCAAGTGCACGTTCTGTCGGTGTCATCCCTTCAGATGAGCGGATCAGGAGAGGGTCATTAAATAAATTACGCAAGCGGCGTAAAATATTACTCATGGCAGGCTGAGTAACACCAAGCTGTTCGGCTGCGCGAGTAACGTTTTTTTCACGAAGAAGAACATCAAGATATATTAATAGATTAAGATCTACCCGCTCCAGATTCATAAAAAAAATACCAAAAATAAAACCCTAAAATTGTTTCAAATTAAGCC
>NZ_BAAAMR010000425.1:0-523 GCF_039529375.1 Actinomadura napierensis | reverse complement strand
AACAACGCTTGATTTGATATTGCAAACACGGACGTTTACGCTGTGAGAAATAACTATTTTCACATTGGCGAACATTAAAAAGTTTTTGTAAAACCAGTAAGGTATCTCTGGCACTATAAGCACTTGGATAAGGCCCAAAGAATTTACCGATTTGGTGCTTACCTTTGCCACGTCCACTGGCAATTCGCGGATAAGGTTTATCTGCCGATACAAAGATATAGACATATGACTTATCGTCACGCAGCATAATGTTATAAGGCGGACGATGTTGTTTAATTAAGTTTTGTTCTAAAAGCAGCGCTTCGGTTTCTGAACGCGTAACTAGCGTTTCAATATCATAAATTCGAGCGACTAAAGCTTGAGTTTTCGGATGCTCAATGGTTTTAACAAAATAACTCGACACCCGATTTTTTAAATTTTTAGCTTTGCCAACATATAACAACTCCCCCTCTTTCCCTAGCATCTTATAAACGCCTGGAAGTTGGGTCAGATTAGCTAAAATTTTTTCAATATGGGGACGAGC
>NZ_BAAAMR010000424.1:0-524 GCF_039529375.1 Actinomadura napierensis | reverse complement strand
TATCTAAGCATGTAGTATTCTCGAGCGTAGTGCTGGCGGACGCGGGTTCAACTCCCGCCACCTCCACCAAATACTAAGATCAAAGTTAATCACATATGATTAGAGTTGATCAAAAAGCCTTAAATCTTAATGATTTAGGGCTTTTTTAATGCCTTTGATTTAATCATTCTTGATTCAGCTTAATCATTGATAATCAAACTTTATCACTATAAGCTGTTATACAACTGTTATACGGTATAACACTATGCTATCGGATGCCCAAGTAAAGTCATTAAAACCTAAAGAATCTAGATATTCAGTAGCAGATGGGGAAGGATTAAACATTTCCGTTTTTCCTAATGGAAAAAAGAAATGGGTTTTGTCTTATCGCCAAAATGGAAAGCAAAATCAAAAGATGTTGGGTGAATATCCTATTATGGGATGTAAAGAAGCACGCCAACTAGCAAGACAATTAAAATTAGAATATCAGGGCAAGGTCGCCAATTCTCCACCAGTCCATAAGGTGGTTGAGGAATGGTTGAGTA
>NZ_BAAAMR010000423.1:0-524 GCF_039529375.1 Actinomadura napierensis | reverse complement strand
GTTCACTGTAAGCACGCATATGGTCGGTAGCAGAAACTACGATACCTTCCGTACCACGTAATTGTTTAGATACCCAAGATTCTTTAACTTCTTCAGCAAGTGGGTGTAGGCGGTTGTATTCTTCACATGCCATACCATCACGTGCCAATTCATTGAAGCTTGTTACACTCCAAACGTTTGAATGGATTTGGTATTCATCACGTAAGATTTTCGCAGCTTTAATCACTTCGCGAAGGATTACACCTGAACCAAGTAACTGAACAGTTGCTTTTTCATCTTTCTCGAATAAATACATACCACGTTTAATACCTTCTTCAACGCCTTCTGGCATTGCAGGATGCTCGTAGTTTTCATTCATTACAGTTAAGTAATAGAACACACGCTCTTGATTCACATACATACGTTGTAAACCGTCATGTACGATGACAGCCAACTCATAACCAAAACATGGGTCATAAGATACGCAGTTTGGAATCGTGTTCGCCAAGATGTGAGAATGACCGTCTTGGTGCTGTAAGCCTTCA
>NZ_BAAAMR010000422.1:0-525 GCF_039529375.1 Actinomadura napierensis | reverse complement strand
CCGCTGCCTGGTCGCCACGGGTGCCAGCCCGGCGGTCCCGCCGATTCCGGGGTTGAAAGAGTCACCCTACTGGACTTCCACCGAGGCCCTGGCGAGCGACACCATTCCCGAACGCCTTGCCGTAATCGGCTCGTCGGTGGTGGCGCTGGAGCTGGCGCAAGCCTTTGCCCGGCTGGGCAGCAAGGTCACGGTCCTGGCGCGCAATACCTTGTTCTTCCGTGAAGACCCGGCCATCGGCGAGGCGGTGACAGCCGCTTTCCGTGCCGAGGGCATCGAGGTGCTGGAGCACACGCAAGCCAGCCAGGTCGCCCATATGGACGGTGAATTCGTGCTGACCACCACGCACGGTGAATTGCGCGCCGACAAACTGCTGGTTGCCACCGGTCGGACACCGAACACGCGCAGCCTCGCGCTGGACGCAGCGGGGGTCACTGTCAATGCGCAAGGTGCCATCGTCATCGACCAAGGCATGCGCACGAGCAACCCGAACATCTACGCGGGCGGGGAGTGCACCGAACGGGGGAA
>NZ_BAAAMR010000421.1:0-527 GCF_039529375.1 Actinomadura napierensis | reverse complement strand
ATTCATTCCCTGATTTGCCATTGTGGCAATTTGAACATCAAGCAAAGCCATATCAATATATTGGCCTAAACCCGTCACATGGCGCTTGAGTAAAGCAGCCTGTATGGCAATCGTAGAATAAAGTCCCCTGGCTAAGTCAGAAAATGCATCGCCTACTTTTTGTGGACCACCACCCGGCAAATCATCACGCTCACCTGTAACTGACATGAGTCCGCCCATGCCCTGAATAATAAAGTCATAACCGGGCTCTTCTGCTCTTGGGCCAGTTTGACCAAAACCAGTAATCGAGCAATACACCAGTTTAGGGTTAATCGCAGATAAAGACTCGTAATCCAAACCGTACTTCTTTAAAGAACCCGCTTTGTAGTTTTCAATCACGACATCGGTATCTTGAATAAGCGCTTTAATCAATTCTTGGCCATCAGGATTGGCAATGTCGATGGCAACCGATAGTTTATTGCGGTTGGTTGACTGATAATAAGCGGCTTCTTGAGTATCTTGGCCTGAGTCATCTTTCATCCATGGTG
>NZ_BAAAMR010000420.1:0-528 GCF_039529375.1 Actinomadura napierensis | reverse complement strand
GCTTCATCAACAAAGCGCATTTGCCAATCCTCTAAAAACTCTAAAACCGCCTATTCTGCCATATTTTCAGAAAATTCTCGAATAGAAAATCGAGAGAATTCTACTTTCCTGCTGCTTATTTTATTTCTTTTTATCAGGATATAAACCTACAGCAAGCCATGATCTATTTTTATTGATTAATTACCTAAGGATGGACATTACGTAAAGGTAAATCCATCTTCATGTCCAAATTAGCTTTAGTGTGCTGAACAGAGTTATACATAATGGCATTAAAGCTTGAAATATTCCCCATTTCCATTGCATCGTTAACGTTCAAACTTGGATTAAACTGATGTTTAATTGGCAAATTTATAGATTCGTCAAACTCAAAATAAACCGGACCATTAAAAGCAATTTTAACCGGAATGGTATAACTACGTTTTAACTGAAATGGAATATCAAGTTTAATCGGGATATTTAATTTTAATGGAAACCTTGGTAATAACTTATTTTTGTAAATTAAATCAGTGGTTGTTTCTAAAGGCATCA
>NZ_BAAAMR010000419.1:0-528 GCF_039529375.1 Actinomadura napierensis | reverse complement strand
GTTGATGAATGATTACAGTAAGTGGCAGACTTGTGGAGCGCAAGCATCACCAAACAACTTCTTCACAAGCCAACACGACCAACAACGCGCTACCGCAGCACCCGATCCGCCACACTGAAAGGCACACCCGCACCATGACCGCAACCCCAGGAGCCCCAGCGATGACCGACACGCCCGGCCGCGACCCCGACGTGCTCACCACCGCCGAACTCGCGACCAAACTCGGCCTGTCGCCCCAGACCGTCCGCCGGATGGCCAACGCCGGGCAGATCCCCGCCCTCAAAACCGGCAAAGACTTCCGCTACTCCTGGGAAGCAGTCCGCGAAGTGCTGCGGCAGCCCCACCAACAGGGGAACGCCGCCGATGACCCAGACACGCCCGACCAGACCGAACAGTCCCGCAAGGGCGCCGGGTACCGCGCCCAACGCCGCGCCCGCACCGGCGCCCACCACCCCACCGACACCAGCACCTCCTAGCCACCCAAGCACGCGGCGGCCCACCCGGTGAAGGCCGCCGCCACCGCCTGCG
>NZ_BAAAMR010000418.1:0-530 GCF_039529375.1 Actinomadura napierensis | reverse complement strand
GGGGAAGCAATTGTCACAGTAGCAACAACACGTCCAAAGCTAATTGGTGGCGAACGTGCTGTATATAAATAACACTACTTCTGTTGTCAGAGGTACAGGTAAATAACGATAATACTTAGGAGGCTTTTTCAAACATGGCATACGAAAAATTAGCAGTACAAGACAAAGCAGTATTAGATGGGATTTTAGCAGAGAAAAAACGTCAACAAGCGAATATCGAGTTAATTGCATCTGAAAACTATTGCTCTCCTGCGGTAATGGAAGCGCAAGGATCAAAACTTACGAACAAATACGCAGAAGGTTATCCTGGCAAACGCTATTATGGCGGTTGCGAATTTGTAGATGTTATTGAGCAAATGGCGATTGACCGTGCTAAAGAACTTTTTGGTGCAGATTACGCAAACGTTCAACCACACGCTGGCTCACAAGCTAACTCTGCTGTTTATCTAGCGCTTCTTAACCCGGGCGATACAGTTTTAGGTATGAGCTTGGCTCACGGTGGTCACTTGACTCACGGTGCAAAAGTTAGC
>NZ_BAAAMR010000417.1:0-530 GCF_039529375.1 Actinomadura napierensis | reverse complement strand
CAGTAAAGGGGTGTTTTTCCCTTGAGATAAAATAGTGTCTTTACTTACAGTCCAGCTTAACTCAGGATCTACCAACACCCACCCTGCTTCAGCTTGCCAACGTGCTGTCATATTTGCTACCTGTGCAGGAGCACTTGTCACTTTAGTTACCCATTCTAAAGGTTCAAATAAACCTTCATTAATGAGCTGAATACCCAAAGCCACATAAGTATCAAATGCAGTAATACCCGGTTGGGTCTCTGCAAATGGAGCCATTTTAGCTGAACTGCTTAAAGGCTCATGGTGGGTACAGATTGCATCAATTACACCTTGTTTTAAACCTTGGCGTAAAAGCTCTTTATCTTGCTCAGAACGTAATGGTGGACGAACATGTGCAAGTGAATTGAAGCCATCAATTAGTTGCTCAGTTAAATGTAACTGATGCATTGCTACATCGGCAGTAACCGGTAAACCTTTTGCTTTTGCAGCACGAATTAATTCGACCGAAGCGCCACAAGACAACAAACCAAAGTGAGCTTTGACACCTGTCG
>NZ_BAAAMR010000416.1:0-530 GCF_039529375.1 Actinomadura napierensis | reverse complement strand
ATTTTCTTAAGTCGTTATGACGAAGCCATTCCAGGTTCAATTGTCATGATTAGCCGTGAAGGCACTCGCCCACTTTTAGTTGAAGTTCAGGCTTTAGTCGATGATGCTCAAGGACAACCAAGACGTGTTGCACTTGGTCTTGAACAAAACCGTTTAAACATGTTGCTTGCTGTTATGCATCGTCATGGGGGTGTACAAACCACCGGACAAGATGTGTATGTCAATATTGTAGGTGGTTTAAAAATTACCGAAACAGGTTCGGACTTGGCTGTTTTACTTGCATGTGCTTCGAGTTTGCGAACAAAAGCCTTACCTCAGCAGCTTGCAGTTTTTGGTGAAGTTGGGCTTTCAGGTGAAATCCGCCCTGTACCTAATGGTCAGGAACGTTTAAAAGAAGCAGCAAAACATGGCTTTAAATACGTCATCTTACCAAGAGGTAATGCCCCGCAAAAAGCAATTCCGGGCGTACAAGTGATTGCTGTTGCCCGCCTGCATGAAGCCTTGACTGAGGCGATGCAACTCAGTGATGA
>NZ_BAAAMR010000415.1:0-533 GCF_039529375.1 Actinomadura napierensis | reverse complement strand
CTTATCTTTCCGTTGTTACAGGATGGAATAGCAAGAATAAAGCTGCGTATATTAAACAATTCCGTCATGTGCCTATAAGCCTCTTATTTTCAGATGGCACTTTACTTGCAGTGGCGTCAACTACAGAAGTTCAATCAATCATGTCACTGCATGGAAACGTGGTTGCTATCGTTACTTTTGGATTTGTTTTAACTGACGTTAATTTAAAAAATGTAACTATAAAAATTGATCCAAATACTCCAATTGCAGTGATGTTGATGAACCAGCATAGTGCAGATGAAGATCCACACCCACAATACGGCGCGTTAATTCGTAAGCTCATGACTGAACATAATCAGCATGAGGATCCGCACCCCCAATATGCATTTGAAAAAGATGTAAAAGCCAAAGACGATGATTTACAACAACAGATTGATGATCTAGATCTTAGTTCCAAAAATTTGTTACAGCAGTTAATCGATTTCAAGAAAAACTTAGATGCTCAATATCCAAAATTAATTGGAGCAGGTGTAAATATTGGTAGCTCAGCCACA
>NZ_BAAAMR010000414.1:0-533 GCF_039529375.1 Actinomadura napierensis | reverse complement strand
GTTAGTGCTGATTGGCTGTTTTATCGTTTTAATTTCTATTTTTGCTATTTTATGGTCAAGTTTATTTAAAGCTTATCCTATTGAAGGGAAAAAGCAGATGCTATCGATCACATCAGGTGAGACCTATTCTGGTTTTATTGATCGCTTAGCCAAAGAAAATAAAATCCATTTCCCAATTGTACTTAAGCTTTATCAAAAGTTTATGATTCATGACAGTATGAAAGCTGGTGTATATGAGATAGAGCAGGGAATGAGCGTAAGACAAGTATTAGAGATGTTATCTGATGCTGATAATGCCCAGATGAACCGTGTTCTAGTGATTGAAGGAACAACTTTTAAGCAGCTGATTACAGCACTAAAAAACGATAAAAATGTAAAAAATACGATATTGGATTTACCAGATGACCAGCTTATGAAGGCTTTAGGTATTCCTTATCATCATCCTGAAGGTCTGTTTGCACCCAACACTTATTTCTTTGGTAAAGGTGAGACCGATAAGAAAATCCTGACTGATTTATACCATCGTCAAATGA
>NZ_BAAAMR010000413.1:270-533 GCF_039529375.1 Actinomadura napierensis | reverse complement strand
ACCACGTTCAAGGTATTCTAAAAAACGTGGCATTTGCTCTTGAGCATCTGGTTTGGCAATGACACAATCAGCAAAACCCAAGTCTAATGCTTGAGCTTTGATCCATGCTTTTAATTCATGTGGATCAATTTGTTGCACTGCAATGCGTGATGTGTTGGAAGATGTCATAAACCGAAAAATGCAAGAGGATAAGAATATGCAGGCGGTAGTTTACCATAGCCAAGAAATCCAGGCATGGGAGCAACGTTGGGTTGCTGCGCAAA
>NZ_BAAAMR010000413.1:0-260 GCF_039529375.1 Actinomadura napierensis | reverse complement strand
AACACCTCATTAGGCCTAATGCAACAAGCAGCTTGGTCAATCACTCAACAACTCATTGTACTTTTTCAAAAACAAAATTTTAAGAATATTGCTGTTTGGTGCGGACAGGGTAATAACGCTGGTGATGGCTATTTTATAGCAAGCTATCTCAAACAAGCTGGGTTTCAGGTTGGAATATTTGCGGCTGAGTTGGGCGAGTCAGCTGATTTACACCACGCTGTCCATTTTGCGAAAGAAAATCATGTTCAAATACACCAAGG
>NZ_BAAAMR010000412.1:0-534 GCF_039529375.1 Actinomadura napierensis | reverse complement strand
CCTAAAAATAAATTAACTCTATGAATATTATATAAATTAAAGACATAAAAAAAGCAAAGCCGAAGCTTTGCCTTTTATTATCTTCTAAAAGAAGACTTAGTGGTGGTGACCACCCGCACCGTGTACGTGACCGTGATCTAATTCTTCTTGAGAAGCTTCACGGATTTCTACGATTTCAACTTCAAAAGTTAAATCTTGACCAGCAAGTGGGAAGTTTGCATCAACGATAACGTTGTCACCTTCAACTGCTTTAACAGTAACGATTTGAACGCCGTCATCTGTTTGAGCTTGGAATTGCATACCTGGTTGAATGTTATCAACGCCTTGGAACATTTGAGCAGGAACTTCTTGTACTAGGTCTGGGTTATATTCGCCATAACCTTCAGCAGCTGGTACGTTAACAGTGAATTTATCACCAACAGTCTTACCAGTTAATGCATTTTCTAAACCAGGAATGATGTTGCCTGCGCCATGCAAATAGGCAAGTGGTTCACCTTGAGATTGATCAAGTGTTTCACCCTCAGCGTTTGTTAA
>NZ_BAAAMR010000411.1:0-534 GCF_039529375.1 Actinomadura napierensis | reverse complement strand
AATGAATAAATATTTTGCTGAATTCCTAGGTACGTTTTGGCTAGTCTTTGGTGGTTGTGGTAGCGCAGTTTTAGCCGCAGCTTTCCCTGAACTTGGTATTGGCTTTGCAGGTGTAGCCCTTGCCTTTGGTTTAACCGTACTCACAGGTGCTTATGCTCTAGGGCATATCTCAGGTGGACATTTCAATCCCGCGGTAAGTGTTGGCCTTTGGGTCGGTGGCCGCTTCGATGTTAAAGATTTAATTCCGTATATTGTTGCGCAAGTGGTTGGTGCGACTGCTGCTGCATTTGTTCTTTATATTATTGCTCAAGGCCAAGCAGGCTTTAGTGGTGTTGGCGGGTTTGCAACCAATGGTTTTGGTGACTTATCACCAAATAAATTTGGTTTAGGTTCTGCTTTCATTATTGAAGTGGTTCTTACTGCTTTCTTCTTAATCATTATTTTAGGAGCAACTGAGCGCCGTGCACCTGCTGGCTTCGCTCCTATTGCAATTGGTTTGGGCTTAACACTCATTGACTTAATCAGTATTCCGGT
>NZ_BAAAMR010000410.1:0-534 GCF_039529375.1 Actinomadura napierensis | reverse complement strand
CATAACGGCTTTGTAATGTACGGCCCATAAGTAAGTTAAAGGTTTGGTCTGTACCACCTAACTCAACGTCTGCTTCAAGTGCGATAGAGTCATAGCCTTGAACTAAAGGATATAAGAACTCATGAATTGCAATTGGCTGATGATTGTTATAACGCTTAGTGAAGTCATCACGCTCTAACATACGTGATACTGTTTGCTGGCTTGCCAACTGAATAAGATCCGCAGCAGACTTTTGGTTAAACCACTCTGAATTAAACCTTACTTTTGTCTTATTCGGATCTAAGATTTTGAAAACTTGTTCTTGATAAGTTTTAGCGTTAGCTTCAACTTGTTCGCGTGATAACGGCGGACGAGTTGCACTTTTACCCGTTGGGTCACCAATCATGGCGGTATAGTCGCCAATCAAGAAAGTAACTTCATGACCCAAATCTTGAAACGTTTTTAGTTTGTTAATAAGAACCGTATGTCCTAAATGTAAATCTGGAGCTGTAGGGTCAAAACCAGCTTTAATTTTAAGAGGACGATTCTCTTTAA
>NZ_BAAAMR010000409.1:0-536 GCF_039529375.1 Actinomadura napierensis | reverse complement strand
AAGGTCTCGTAGACTGTACGCTTGAGCCTCATGACTTTAGTCCATCCCCTGTGCAATTGGCGCAAATGCCACTCACGCTCAATGAAGACCAAAAGAAGGCCACTCAGCACGTCCTTAATGCACAGCATCAATATCAAGCCTTTTTATTAGATGGTTTAACAGGAAGTGGTAAAACTGAAGTTTACCTGCACATCATGCACGAAGTGCTAAAGCAAGGTAAGCAAGTACTGGTGTTAGTTCCCGAAATTGGTTTAACCCCTCAAACCATTTCGCGCTTTAAGTCTCGTTTTAACTGCGACATTGCTTTATTACATTCGGGGTTAAATGACTCTAAACGCCTACAAGCATGGCAACAGGCACAGACTGGAAAGGCCTCTATTATTTTAGGAACACGTTCAGCCATTTATACCCCGCTGCCACGTTTGGGCCTTATCATTTTAGATGAAGAACACGACCTGTCTTATAAACAACAAGAAGGTTTCCGTTACCATGCGCGTGATGTCGCGCTTTATCGAGGACATTTACAAGGCTGTCCT
>NZ_BAAAMR010000408.1:0-537 GCF_039529375.1 Actinomadura napierensis | reverse complement strand
GTCCATTCCCCGGCCAGGAAGTGCTTCAAATATCGTGATTGTATGTCCTGCATCTTTCAGAATTCTTGCTGCTGCAAGTCCTGCCATTCCACTGCCAATAATTGCGATATCCAAAATGATGTCCCATTTTTCGAGAATTTTTTTGATTATCACTCATACCCTAAAAAAACACCGTATTAAAAACTACCAGATTTTTATTTTTTGCATCAATTTATATAGAAAAATTTTAAAAGGTAAGCCCAAAAGTTTTTCATAAAATTTTACAAAAGAGGATAACTGTATAAAAATCTATATTTTTTAAAAATTTAAAAAAATTCTTTTAAATAAAATAAGATAATTTAACTGTATTTATATCATTCGTTTTACAAGTATCATTTTTTGCGGTATCATGGTGGCATAATAATGAGAACTAAATCACACAAAACAATGCCGACACAATAATGATATCCATCATAAAAACAGAAACTTTACAGCGAAAAAGCCCGCTATTCACACTTGATAGCGGGCTTTTTATTACTTTGCTTTTAAAGATCATTA
>NZ_BAAAMR010000407.1:0-537 GCF_039529375.1 Actinomadura napierensis | reverse complement strand
GGGACGAAGTCGTAACAAGGTAGCCGTACCGGAAGGTGCGGCTGGATCACCTCCTTTCTAAGGAGCATCAACTGGCCAGACCGCCTCGGTAGAGGGGTCCTGGTCGGTGGCCATCATCGGCGGCGAGTGTTCGTCGGGTGGCTGCTCATAGATGTGGAGCACTGGTTATTCAGTCTGCCGGTCGTGCGGCTCGGCTAGTACCGCCCCGTAGGGGAGTGGGAACGGTGAGCTCCGGGTGGCCGGCAGGTTGAACACGCTGTTGGGTCCTGAGGAAACGGGCGTTAGCCCGGTGACCTCGGACTGCGGGACCAGACACCGCCTCGACCGTATCGGTCGGGGTGGTTCTGGTGGGCCCGGTTGTTTTTTGAGAACTGCACAGTGGACGCGAGCATCTCTGATGAAACCTCGCTCTTTGCTTCTCCCTTATTTTTTTTGGGGAGGGGTGGGGTGTTGGGGTTTTGTCTCTGCGATTTGTTTTGATCGTTTCGTGTGTTCAAGTTTTTAAGGGCATACGGTGGATGCCTTGGCATCAGGAGC
>NZ_BAAAMR010000406.1:0-538 GCF_039529375.1 Actinomadura napierensis | reverse complement strand
GGTCAATACCAATCGCAATGCGATGTTGGTGTGGGGCACTGGATTGACCCGGTTCAGCAATTTGCAAAAGTGCCATGAGTTAAATCCCTTGAAAATAAAGTAGAGAAAGCAAAATTAAAAATCGTCGTCTAAATCAAAACTGTCTTCATCATCTAACAGTTGATCTTCTGCTTTATCAATATCGTTTAAAACACGTTGAAAGAAACGTAACTTACGTACGGTATCACGTGCTTCTGCCCAATCTTCTTCACTGTAATCAATTTTGAATTCACGGACTAAACCATCAATCCATTGTTGTACTTCTAATCTTAAAGTACGTAAATGTTCAGATGATGTCGCTTCATCAAGTTGTTCACGAAGTTCTAAAGCGGATTGTAGAAATTCGAAATCACTAATAGATTGATCAAGATGATGATCTTGCTTTTTAAGAGCTAAAAGATAAGCAGCGCGGCTATCAACTTGAGAAAGCGTTTTAAAAGCTTGATTGATTTCACTTGATTTGATCAATGCTTGATCTTTATCTGCGGCTTTATCTGGA
>NZ_BAAAMR010000405.1:0-538 GCF_039529375.1 Actinomadura napierensis | reverse complement strand
GTTTGAGGTTGTCCAAAAAGGGCAGTAAAAGCTTGATCTGGACGTGGTTGTTTCATAAAACTTTCGCCAACCAAGAAACTGTGAATATCATGCTCTTGCATCATACGTACATCATCTGGTGTCGCAATACCACTTTCAGTGATCAATAAACGTGAGGCCGGAAGTAATTTTTTCAACCGAATAGTAGTATTTAAATCTACATCAAAGGTTTTTAAATTACGGTTATTCACGCCTAATAAACATTGCTCAGAAAGCTTTAAGGCACGCTCCAACTCTTCTTCGTCATGAACTTCAACCAATACATCAAGTTGATGCTCAAACGCAGTTTTAGACATTTCTTCGAGTTGCTGGTCAGACAAACAAGCAACAATTAATAAAATACAGTCAGCATGCAAAGCACGTGCTTCAACTACATTGTATGGGTCGACCAAAAAGTCTTTACGTAAAGCAGGTAGGGCACAATGATTACGGGCAATCGCAATATTTTCATCTGCACCCTGAAAGAAATCAACATCGGTCAATACCGATAAACATGCTG
>NZ_BAAAMR010000404.1:0-541 GCF_039529375.1 Actinomadura napierensis | reverse complement strand
CAAAATTTTAGGTACACATGTACATGCGACTGATTTATCAGGCCTCACAGCGGTCATTACCGATGATATTTGCGACGGCGGTGCAACCTTTATTGGTATTGCCAAAGAACTGCGTCGCCTCAATTGCCATAAGGTCGTTCTATATGTGACCCACGGTATTTTTAGTAAAGGAATAGAGGTTTTTAATGGACTGTTAGATCAACTGTTTACCTCAGACAGCTTTCCACAACAACCATCAGACAAAATTTCAGTAATTGCTTTTGCAGCAAAATAAAGAGAATAAAGATGACGATTAAACTGAATCCATTAAACGCTATCGATTTTTATAAAGCTGATCACAGACGTCAGTATCCAGCAGGCACAGAGTGCGTGTACGCAAACTTTACACCGCGTTCATCTCGACTCGCTAAAATGTTGCCTGACTTTGACGATAAAGTTGTGTTCTTTGGTCTTCAGGGTTTTATCAAACACTTTTTAATCGATACATGGAATGAAGGCTTTTTTAAGCAACCTAAAGACAAAGTCGTGGCTGCATATAAAC
>NZ_BAAAMR010000403.1:0-541 GCF_039529375.1 Actinomadura napierensis | reverse complement strand
GGATTTATTCCGTGTTTTACGTATGCTCGTGCCACCAGCTTGGCAGAACGTTGAAACTTTAGATCCAGACTTGCGTGCATTTTATGAGTTCAACTCAAAACATATGGAAGCTTGGGATGGTCCGGCAGGCCTCGTTATTCAAGATGGTCGTCATGCGATTTGTATGCTTGACCGTAATGGTTTACGTCCAGCGCGTTGGGTAATTACCAAAAATGATTACATTACCTTGGCATCTGAAATTGGTGTTTGGGGCTATGAGCCAGAAGATGTGGTATCAAAAGGTCGTGTAGGTCCTGGTCAAATCTTGGTTGTAGACACCCTTACAGGTAAAGTGCTTGATACTAAAGATGTTAGCAATCACTTGAAAAACATGCGTCCGTACCGTGAGTGGTTGCGTGACCATGCGATTCGCTTAAATGCAAACCCGGAACTTGAAGAACAACTTGTTGATAAAGGTTTAACTGGCGATGCATTAAAAGCGGCTCAAAAAATGTTTATGGTGACATTTGAAGAGCGCGATCAGTTGTTACGTCCAATCGCT
>NZ_BAAAMR010000402.1:0-541 GCF_039529375.1 Actinomadura napierensis | reverse complement strand
GAATACTTTATGTATGCCATGGTTGTTTCTTTTGTATTTTGTGTATGGGCCTTTGTCGACCACAAAATGCGAAAATTAGCTAAAAGACGACTTAGTCAACAGAAATAAGAATTCTAAAAATGGATGAGCGATCATCCATTTTTATTTGCTTAAAAACAATAAAATTGTCCCCATCACTAAAATAGCAGTTGCTAACAGCTCAGTAATAATTAAAGCGAACATCATAAATGTCATCAACCATGCAGGTAAACTGAAATGCCCTAACCTATGAGGTTGTTTAAACTGATTGGTCGTATCCTGCAAAAATCCGTGGATGATATAAACTAAAATTGAGAAACTAAAAAACAGTATATTTGCCAATACACACCATAAAGCAATATCTTCATTTAAAATCGTGAAATAGCTCAATACAGCCAGAATAAGTGTGGCTGCTGCATAAAGCAAACTGCTTCTATGTGCAATATCTACATAATAATGTGCACGGCTTAATTCGGAACGGCGTATTTGCCAATATTTCCATACTCCAGTTAACATTCCTATC
>NZ_BAAAMR010000401.1:0-542 GCF_039529375.1 Actinomadura napierensis | reverse complement strand
CGGGCTATTCGACCGACGTCACTTGCCGATTATATCGGGCAACCAGTCGTACGCGAGCAAATGGAAATTTTCATCGGTGCGGCTCGTGGTCGTGGTGAGGCACTCGATCACACACTGATTTTCGGTCCACCGGGCTTAGGAAAAACTACGCTTGCCAATATTATTGCGCGTGAAATGGGTGGCAATCTCAAATCCACTTCAGGGCCTGTTTTAGAGCGTGCGGGTGATTTGGCTGCAATGCTGACTAACCTTGAAGAAGGCGATGTTTTATTTATTGATGAGATTCATCGTCTTTCACCAGTGATTGAAGAAATCCTCTATCCAGCAATGGAAGATTACCAACTCGATATCATGATTGGTGAAGGCCCTGCTGCCCGTTCAATTAAACTAGATTTACCCCCTTTTACACTTGTTGCTGCGACCACACGTGCCGGCTTACTCACCTCGCCTCTACGTGACCGTTTCGGTATTGTGCAACGTCTTGAATTCTATTCTGTAGAAGACTTAACTCACATCGTGTCACGATCTGCAAACCTCATGGA
>NZ_BAAAMR010000400.1:0-542 GCF_039529375.1 Actinomadura napierensis | reverse complement strand
TGTAGGTCGGCTTTCTGATCCCGAGTGCTCACTCGCGCATAACCGATCTTCATCAAAAGTACTGTTTACTCGACTACGTTAGTAATAGTTGAACTTTGATTAAGCGTACCAGTTATTTGAACCGTAGCGCGGGGAGCTTAACGAACCGAGCCATTCCTCGATAGAGTTCGGCAAAACCTTCGTTTTGTCGAACCATTGCATCGCCCTTTGTGATTGGCGTATAAACACACAAACACCTATTAGCGGAGAACGCTATGAATACCATTCGCTGGAATGTCGCCGTCTCGGCCGACACCGACCAGTCGCTTCGGATGTTTCTGGCCAGCCAGGGCGGCGGCCGTAAGGGCGACCTGTCGCGCTTCATCGAAGAAGCGGTACGGGCACACATCCTGGAGCTGAGCGCTGAGCAGGCCAAGGCCGCTAACGCCCATCTGAGTGAGGCAGAATTGACCAACGCGGTTGACGAAGCGCTCGACTGGGCACGTAAGCGCTGATGCGGGTCGTGTTGGATACCAACATCCTGTTCAGCGCCCTGATCTCGC
>NZ_BAAAMR010000399.1:0-544 GCF_039529375.1 Actinomadura napierensis | reverse complement strand
CTTGAAGCGATCACGGTAAGTGTGGGATATAAAAATAGGATGATTCGCTCTAAAGAAGCGCTAATAAACATGAGGCCCATGAAATCGAGCCAGCTGGCAAAGTAGTAGCCTAACAGACCGGCAAAAATTAAAATTAGCCAATCCTTCTTTTTTATGCCCTGATTATGATGCCTATTGAACCAGCAAATTAATAGAAAAAACGGTAAAGCGCTTAACATCCGTAAAGCCATCAGGACTGTACCGTCTACTAATGGAGAAAGGGCATAAGTTTGTTTAATGAAAATCGCTTTTGTGCTGAATAGAAAAGCAGAGCAAAGCGCAAAAAAAGACCCAATTTGAAACGAAGATAAAGAAATTTTCATATACAGGACTGTATAAGAGAGACTATTGTCTGCAAAAAAAAGAAAAATCTTCCTATATTACACCTCAAGTCAAATATCGTGAATCATCAGTTCAAAATATGGGTATTTATTAAATAAATAGTGGGTGGTATTTTCAAAAAGTTCAATTAGAATCCAAATTCTGTACAAAGAATAGACATGGG
>NZ_BAAAMR010000398.1:0-544 GCF_039529375.1 Actinomadura napierensis | reverse complement strand
AAATTAATACAGATGGTACTTCTGTAACCGGTACGGCTGAGGCCAATGCCAAAATTGAAATTAAAGATACAACAGGGAAGGTAATTGGTAGTGGAACAGCGGATGCGAATGGAAAATTTACAATTTCTATTTCACCAGCTTTAACGGATAATAAACATGCTTCGGTATCAGCTATAGATAATGCTGGAAATAAGTCTGAAGTTGTTGATATTGTAGGTACAAAAGATACAACACCACCAGCAAAACCTATATTAAATAGCGTAGATGATGATGTAGGCGCTGTTAAAGGAGCTATAACGGCTGGTTCTGAAACTGACGATGCTAGACCAAAACTTACAGGCTCAGGTGAAGCAAATGCAACTCTTACGATTTATGATAATGGTGTTGCAATTGGAGTTGTGACGGTAACAAGTGGTAGATCTTGGTCATTTACATTTGATAAAGACTTAGCTCTTGGTAAGCATACTATTACTTTGACTCAAACTGATGCGGCAGGCCTTACCAGTGAGGCAAGTTCTCCATTTACCTTTTATGTAGTTGCACC
>NZ_BAAAMR010000397.1:0-544 GCF_039529375.1 Actinomadura napierensis | reverse complement strand
ATTGACCTCACCACTTGTTTTAGAACGACCAATCAACTTACCTGTTGTCGGGTCGATTAAGTGTAAAACACCATCCAAATCACCAACAATAAGGTCCGATCCCAACACGACAGGATTACTTAAATGACGATTTAAGAGACTATCATTTTGCCAAAGCTGTTCGCCTGTTGTTAAGTCATAAGCAGTAAGCTTGCCGTCAGTTGACGAAACAAACACTTTATTATCATAAACTTCTGGACGCTTGGTGCTACTTGAATCTTCACTCCAAACCACACGTTGAGAAGCAAGATCAGTAACAGTTACTTGCCCTTGGAAACTAGTCGTTACCATGAGTTGACCCGCAACAACCGGATCACCATCAATGTCAATTAAACGCTGAATATCTGAACGCCCTTCACTTACTGCAACACGGCGTTGGAAGCGCGGAATACCACTAATCGTATCAATTGCATAAACATATGCATTTGCAGAAGCAATTAAAACCGTGCGAGGGTCAAGACTCACTGGCGATGGTTGACCACGTAAACTGAACTGAACATTTGGC
>NZ_BAAAMR010000396.1:0-545 GCF_039529375.1 Actinomadura napierensis | reverse complement strand
ATTGCATAACGGTATGCATGTGCAGGCATAGTTTGATGAAATGCGGTGTCAAATACGGCAACTTGAGGTAATTCAGGAAATAGGCGCATCGTTGCTTCAATCCCGATTAAGTGAGCAGGATTATGAAGCGGTGCAAGCGGAGTGGCTGCACGAATACGTTCTACAATTTCAGGGGTGAGTAGTTCAGCTTTGGTAAGGCTTCCACCATGTACGACACGATGACCGATTTCTTGAGGTTTATAGTTTGCAAGATGTACAAGTAAAGTTTCTAAAGCTTTGGCGTGGTCAGCATAAGGAATTGAAAGCTCTAGCGGTTCTCCACCGACGGTAATCCCTTTAATACGAGCATCAGCTGCCCCTAAGTTTTCTGCTAAACCGTAAATACGATCTTCACGACGCTCTGAAACCAGTGCGTATTTAATAGATGAAGAACCGCAATTAATAACTAATACTGATGTAGCCACGTTGAAATACCCAAGTCCTGATATAAAAATAGTTTTCCTAACTTCCTGATCAAAAGGCATTAATTGTGTGATGCATTAAGA
>NZ_BAAAMR010000395.1:0-547 GCF_039529375.1 Actinomadura napierensis | reverse complement strand
AAAAGGCACATTCGAAACAGCTATTACGGGACTGACTTTATATCGTGCAGAGACATTGACCAAACCAAGTAGCAGCATGATGGATGCGAGTCTATGTATGATTGCTCAAGGCAAAAAACAGGTGATTCTTAGCGAAGAGACTTATACTTATGACTCTAACCATTTCCTTTTTACTGCAATTGACCTGCCTGTAATTGCTCAAGTGCTTGAAGCTTCTGTTGAACAACCCTATCTCTCAATTGTGCTAAGGCTAGACCCATATTTACTTGCTCAAACCATGCTTGAGGCCCATATTCCCTTTAAAGATGTAAATACTGAGAAAAAAGGAATGGCTGTTGGAGTAGTCAATTCAGAGCTGAATGATGCGTTTATACGGTTAATAAAATTACTAGATACGCCACAAGACATCCCCATCTTGTCTCCTCTTATTATTAAGGAAATTTTTTATCGTTTATTGATGAGCCCGCAAGGCGATCGTCTTAAACGTATTGTAGCGGCAGGCACTACAGGTAATCTAATTGTGAAGGTGAATGAATGGCTGAAAACA
>NZ_BAAAMR010000394.1:0-547 GCF_039529375.1 Actinomadura napierensis | reverse complement strand
GGGACGAAGTCGTAACAAGGTAGCCGTACCGGAAGGTGCGGCTGGATCACCTCCTTTCTAAGGAGCATCAACTGGCCGCCGTTGACCCTTCCAGGGGTGCGGTGGTCGGTGGCCGCTGTTGACAGCGAATGTCTGTCAGGTGGCTGCTCATAGATGTGGAGCACTGGTTATTCAGCTCACCGCCTGGGTGAGCCGGCTAGTACCGACCCGTGGCTTCGGCCGTGGGGAGTGGGAATGGCGGTGTCAGGTGGGTGGGGGGCTGGACACGCTGTTGGGTCCTGAGGAAACGGGCGTTAGCCCGGTGGCCTCGGACTGCGGGACCAGACACCGCCTCGACCGTTATGGTCGGGGTGGTTCTGGTGGGCCCGGTTGTTTTTTGAGAACTGCACAGTGGACGCGAGCATCTCTGGCGAGCGGCGAGAGCTCGGATGCGGGGCCGTGAGGTTTCTGTTTTCGGGTTGTTGTTGTTCGTCTCTGCGATTTGTTTTGATCGTTTCGTGTGTTCAAGTTTTTAAGGGCATACGGTGGATGCCTTGGCATCAGGAGC
>NZ_BAAAMR010000393.1:0-551 GCF_039529375.1 Actinomadura napierensis | reverse complement strand
CATGAAAATGCGTAGGGTCATCCATTTCAAGTAGCAGAGGAGATGGAATAATTAAAGTTCTTTGATTTACAGGAATATTTTTAATGATATTTAAAAATTCCGAACTTCCTTCCGTCATTAAATAATTAAAGTCTTGTCCTATAAATACGACGCCTTGTTCTTGCTGGTTTTTAATGGCTTGCCCCAGTACAATAATTTGATCTGTCTTTAAAATAGTTGTTTGGACCTCAGTCGTCTCATTCGGAAGGGCAGTCGATAAAATAGAAGTTGCACATCCACTTAAGCCAAGACAAGTTACTAGTAGGCAAGTGGTCAATGTTTTATACATGAACATTACTCTTAAAAATTATTTTTAAAAAACTTAGGAAACATCTGGGTTAAGAATGGAACCCATAAATCAACGTTTTGTAATTTTATTACATGTAGCTCGCCTGCTATAGTTGCTTCGTGCAATTTCTAACAGCCATGGTGTACTGTTGCCACGTTCTGCAATTTTCACGTCCGTCTTATTCTGTTTGCTTATATTCCAGAGTTTATGGAATATAGCAGCG
>NZ_BAAAMR010000392.1:289-552 GCF_039529375.1 Actinomadura napierensis | reverse complement strand
TACAAATAAAGCACTACTAAAACTATCAACTGATCCAATTTTTAATTGAAATGGTGCAATATCTTCTTTTCTTAAAATTTCCCCTTGCTGCACAAAGCCACTAAAACAAAAGTCATCATCATGAACTTTATTTTCATGGGTCAAGAATCCACATATAAACAGCGTGACATGATATTGACGGTGATTAGGTTCTACTAGAAATTCTGAAAAATGCGCACGCAATTGATCTAGATAATGAACTAATTTCTGATCATTAATTTCTA
>NZ_BAAAMR010000392.1:0-279 GCF_039529375.1 Actinomadura napierensis | reverse complement strand
TTCTAGATACCACAATGCGTAATTTTGACGCCCAAGGTGCCATTCGGGATAATCCCGTATAGGTGTTGGCACCATGGGTGTGGAGGGTTTTAACAGCACGGTTTTAATTCAAAATTATTCAAATTTTGTATTAAAACATGTTTGTCTTTCAATTGTTGAGGTTAATTCAATAAGCAAACTCAAACATATTGATTTGATGTAGTTTTGGTATTGTTCAGCTTAATGTCCAAAGGTTGTTTACCTTGTTCAGAAAACAAATATTGGATAAGTTGAACCAAT
>NZ_BAAAMR010000391.1:0-556 GCF_039529375.1 Actinomadura napierensis | reverse complement strand
ATCTTTGACGCAGAGTCATATCTTCAATATTTGAAGCAAGTTGTTTAAGTTCAAATAAGGTTTGGTGAATGTGCTGTACCAATACATCACTTTCACCTTTTTCATTTTCTTTAGCTCTAAACAGCTCATCTAAATCTTGTTGCAAACGGCCAATGTGATGGGCCAATTCTGAAGATGTCGGAACTTGATTTGCTAGCTCTTGTAGTCGGCTTAAATCAATGATCGCACTGGATTCAACCAAAGCCTGTTGAATAGATTTTTTAATCTCTTCTGACTGAACCATTTTAGTATTTAAGACACCAACACGGTCTAACATCCCCCGTAAGTGAACTTTAAATTCAATACCATAAGGAATGTATATGGCTTGGCGCATTGCACGGTAATGTAAAGCCAAAATACGGTTTGCACTGGTATCGGGTGACATAGCACGCACAACATCAATAACGACTAATGACACCAATACGCCCATGACCATACCAAATGAGCTATCTAAATAAGACACTGCATCCATACTGTAAGCATTATGCAAGTTCAGCCCCATCATGGTATTAATACC
>NZ_BAAAMR010000390.1:0-559 GCF_039529375.1 Actinomadura napierensis | reverse complement strand
GGTGGGGGTGGGGGTCAGCCGTTGACCAGGCCTTTGAGGGTGTTGACGCGGGCGGTCTTGTTCTGTTCGGCGGTCTCGTACTTGGCCTTGGTGTCGACGAGCTTTTCGTGGATGAGGTTGAGGTCTTTCAGGACCTTGGCGAACTCGGTCTCGAAGAGGTTGTAGACCTGGGTGAAGGCGGCGGAGGACTCGCCCTTCCAGGCGCTTTGCAGTTCGGTGTGGTGGGTGTTGAGCTGGGTCCTGATCTGGCCGATCTGGCCGTGGGCGTCCTGGACGTTGCCGGCGGCCTGCTGCATGTGCTGCCGGTTGACCGATGACCGGTTGCTCATCGTCGTTCTCCTTCACGTCGGCTTGCCTGGGCGTCACGACGTGCTACTCGCGCGTATCGGTTGATGACCCCGACGACCGATACGACGACACACCCCGTGACAGCGAGCAAGATGCAGCGTAGAGACCGGCGATTCCCCCTGTCCATCAGGTATGTCACCTGTGGATAACTATGGCCGGCGGGCATCTCCGGCTGAACAGGCGAAGCAGTCAAGTCGCCGTTCGGTTCCGT
>NZ_BAAAMR010000389.1:0-561 GCF_039529375.1 Actinomadura napierensis | reverse complement strand
GGCTGTTTGAGCTTGTGAATTTAGGCCTACTTCTGCTTGCCCATTTTGTTGAACAGGCTCTGAAACTAAAATTTCATTTGGTGCTAAAGGACGGAATGCCAATAATCGTAAAACGCACATTTCAAAACCTTGCTCTTGCGTTACGGCAAGCTGCAAGTCTGAACGGCCTTTACATGCGATTTGGTAGTAAAGCTGCAAATCTTGAGCAGAAATCAGTTTAGAAAGCTGAAGAATTTTGGCATTAATTTCTTCACTATACTTTAAGCCGAGCTCTGGTAAATATTGTAATAAAGCCAACTCATGCAATGTTGAAATGAGCTGATCCAGTACTAACGAGACATCTAAGGCTTGATATCTAAATTGGAGTAATAACTGGCTCACTTTTTCACGTTGGTTTTGATGAACCGCTAAAATCAAATCATATATGATCGTACGGTCAATCAAGCCAAGCATTTCTTTAACATCTTGATGATGTACAGCACCCTGCCCATAAGCAATCGCTTGGTCAGTTAAAGATAATGCATCACGTAATGAACCTTGAGCAGATTAAACAATTTGCCA
>NZ_BAAAMR010000388.1:0-561 GCF_039529375.1 Actinomadura napierensis | reverse complement strand
CCCATTTGGTATTTCCAACGAACAAAATTGCCTGATCAGAAGGACGGAAAAAAGCATACTGACGAAATGAATATAGAGCATTAATATCATCTAGCCATGTCCGCAGCACAATTTCTTCCCCTTCAAACGCAGCTTTACGGTATTGCACATGGTGTTCAACCGCAACCATTGCATGTTTTAGCTCTAGATATTTGGTTACTCCTACCCCTAATGTTTCCACATGAGCAGCAGCGACGTCTTGCATCCACTGGACATACATTACATTGTTAACATGCCCTAAAGCATCAATATGCTGTGGCTGAACCTGAATATGTAAATCGAAAATACTGCTCACAAAACACCCACTTTAATCATTAAATTCAAAGCTAAAATTTAATTAGCTAGATCGAACATTATGCCGAATACAAATAATAAAAAACCACCCATTTTCAGGGTGGTTCATTTTTATAATATTTTACTGAATACGTAAACCAAGCATTGCTCGTTGTCCTTGACGAATAATCCCAACTCGCGCAACTGTATTTTTCGGCAAATTCGAAACAACTTTTGCAAAATCCTGAC
>NZ_BAAAMR010000387.1:0-563 GCF_039529375.1 Actinomadura napierensis | reverse complement strand
GTATTGGATGTGGTTGTTTGTCATTAGAACAATGTCCATTAAGGAATCCAAATGATGTGTTGGGACAAGAAGGTGCCGGGCCGCGTATTTTAGAAAGACCATAGAAGATAAATTTTATTGTTAGATATAACGCATCATAATTTAACATTTGCAATAGAGAATTATTTTGTAAGTTGCTCTCTATGAAGGTTTTTTATTGTAAACAAGTCATATAAAACATAAATTTTTTTGATATCTTTATTTCTTTTAGTAAGAAGCAAAATTTATGAAAAAAATTATCTTTCTTGGTTTAGCGCTTGTTTCGTTAACGGCTTGTTCATCAGTACAACATAAAGATTCAACTCCTCCAAAAATTGGTTCACCAAATCCTGCTAGTCAATATTGCGTTGAACAAGGCGGGAAATTAGAAATTAGAAATGAAGCAAATGGTCAGGTAGGTTATTGCCATTTGCCAAATGGACAAGTCGTCGAAGAATGGAAATTATTCCGTGATAATCAGGCGAACTGTGTTTCAGAAGAAGCTCAAAAATTAGTTGGGCTATCTGGTTTAACCGATGATCAAA
>NZ_BAAAMR010000386.1:0-563 GCF_039529375.1 Actinomadura napierensis | reverse complement strand
AAAAACAATTGGTGATTGGCCTGCGAAAAACCTTCTTGAGTTTTTGCGTCATTTAACTGATGGTGACATGTTGTTGCGTATGAAAGGCGGTACACCTGCATTTGTAGATAGCTTAATTAAAGGCATTGATATCCATAGCGGTTCGGCAATTAAAAAAGTTGAGCTACAAGGTGAAAAAGTACTGGTCGAAAATGAAAAAGGTGACCAAGGTACATTTGACCGCGTTATTGTGGCGACGCCAACATCTAAACTTGAAGAGTTCTTAAACCCTGAACAGTTTGCAGAAGATATGAATCTGCTTAAACAGTTCCGCTTTGAACAAGGCGACTTGGTTATTCATACAGATGCAACAGTAATGCCACCACGCCGTAAAGACTGGTCAGTGCTGAGCTATATGATGGACCGTAAGTTTACTCGTCAGCAGTTTACAGTTTGGATGAATGCCGTTGAGCCATCACTGGTAGGTAAAAATCCTGTATTCCAAACTTGGCGTCCAGTAGTTGATATTGACCCTAAAAAAGTCATTTCAAAAGTGACCTTAACGCGTGCAGTTGTAGACTCGC
>NZ_BAAAMR010000385.1:0-563 GCF_039529375.1 Actinomadura napierensis | reverse complement strand
CGTAGTTCAGATAACCGTTGTTCAACTTCTTCGGCTGTGTCGATTGCGTTAGCACCTCTTGCAATTTTAATTGCAAGACCAGCTGCCGGTTTACCGTTAAACTTCGAGTCGAATTGATAGTTATCCGAACCTAATTCTACGCGAGCAACATCTTTTAATCGAACCTCAGCACCTGATGCTGTGTTCTTTAAGAAGATATTTTTAAACTGTTCAGGAGTCTGCAATAAGCTTTGTGCATTTACTGTTGCGTTAAGAACTTGACCTTGTACAGCCGGAGCACCACCTAACTGACCTACGGCAACTTGCGAGTTCTGCGCTTGTAAGGCAGTTGCAATATCACTAGGAGTAAGTTGATAGCTTGTTAATTTAGCTGGATCAAGCCAGATACGCATTGCGTATGAGCCACCGAAGACCTGTACCTCACCAACACCGGCAACACGGCTAAGCGGTTCTTTAATTGACGAGTTTACGTAGTCTTTAATGTCAGAGTCTGACAGGTTGTTATCTGGTGAATAGAATGCAATAACTTGCAAGAAGCTCGCACCAGATTTAGTAACTGTTAC
>NZ_BAAAMR010000384.1:0-565 GCF_039529375.1 Actinomadura napierensis | reverse complement strand
ATAGCACAGCGGGCACATGGACAGTAAGCGTACCAGGTAGTGACTTGACTGCGGATGCAGATAAGACAATTGATGCCAAAGTAACGTTTACAGATGCAGCAGGTAATAGCAGCAGTGTTAACGATACACAAACTTATACACTTGATACCACTGCACCAAATACACCAGTGATTGACCCAGTTAACGGGACAGACCCGATTACAGGTACAGCAGAACCTGGTTCAACAGTGACTGTGACTTATCCGGACGGTAGTACGAAAACTGTTGTTGCAGGACCAGATGGTACTTGGACTGTGCCAAACCCAGGTTTGAATGATGGCGATGAAGTTACAGCTGTAGCAACGGACCCTGCTGGCAATACATCAGGACCAGGAACAGCTATTGTTGATGCAGTTGGTCCAAATACGGATGGTGTTAATTTTGCTGTTGATTCGGTAACAGCTGATAATGTGATTAATGCATCAGAAGCGGCTGGCAATGTCACGATTACAGGTATATTGAAAAACGTTCCTTCAGATGCGGCTGCTACAGCCGTTACAATTGTTATTAATGGGGTAACTTATAC
>NZ_BAAAMR010000383.1:0-565 GCF_039529375.1 Actinomadura napierensis | reverse complement strand
TGACTGCGAACCAGAATTCTACTTCACCAAACAACTTGACCGTAAGCAAATTAAGTCCTAACACGAATAGTACACAGCCCGCACTAATCATGGCCTGTTGCATTGGTGAGAAACTGGCACCCTCGGGCAACCAGAAACTTAAATAATTAATAACTGCTGATAGATCGGCAATACCGACCAATACCCAGCCTAGCCAATAGGTCCAGCCAATATAATAGCCAGCCCATGGGCCGATTAAGTCATATGCCATATCAACAAATGACTTGTAATGTAAATTAGCAAGCAGTAATTCACCTAATGCACGCATAAGGAAAAAGAACATACCGCCAATTAACATGTAAATAACGAGAATCGAAGGACCTGCGAGGGAGATGGTTTTGCCCGAGCCCATAAATAGACCGGTACCGATTGCACCGCCAATTGCAATGAGCTGTAAGTGGCGATTACTTAATTTCCGTTGTAAATGATCAGGGGAACTTGCCTCATCTGAATGATGAACCATTGTCATATTAGAAGTCCTTTTTATATTTGCTTAATTTCAATCAGCAACATATAGGGAGAAAAC
>NZ_BAAAMR010000382.1:0-567 GCF_039529375.1 Actinomadura napierensis | reverse complement strand
CCACATTGGGCGCCTTACGTCCCGATAAACGTGCTCGTATTGCTCAAGAAACCTTTGATATTTTCGTACCGATGGCAAGATTAGTCGGCATGAATGAAATGGCCGATAACCTTGAAAATTTATGTTATCAAAATCTCGATTTAGATATGTTTGATAACGTTCAAAATGCGTTGCTTCAAACCAAACCAGAGCGATGTAAATACCAAAGTATCTGGGAACAAAATCTTGCAGAGCTTCTCCACAATTATCATATTCAAGGTCGAATTAAAAAGAAAAATAATAATATTGAGCTCTTACGCCATTTCGTAAAAAATGAAATGGATTTACAAGAACTTACTCATAGCCATGCCTTTGAAATCGTTTTACAATCCATTGCAGACTGCGATCGTTTAGTAGCAGCATTAAAAGAAAATTTTCAGGTCATCCAATATCAAGATCATATCCACCGCCCGTTACCAGGTGGTAATCAGTCACTAATGATCAAGCTTAAGGGTGAAAAAACCACGTTATCGCTCACTATTCAAACTGAGTTGATGCGTAAAGCTGCACGTTTCGGTGTCGTACTCG
>NZ_BAAAMR010000381.1:0-571 GCF_039529375.1 Actinomadura napierensis | reverse complement strand
GAAATTGATATTGCCTTAGCCAATATCGGCTTGGACTTGTTAGGTCAAGCAAGAAACTTTCTAACGTTGGCTGGTCAATATGATGAAGCTAAGCGTGATGAAGACCAACTTGCGTATTTCCGTACAGAACGTGAGTTTTTAAACCTCTTGTTGTGCGAACAACCCAATGGTGACTTTGCACAAACGATTGTACGCCAATGGTTGATGGACCATTACCATCTTCATTTATTTACGGCCTTAGCGCAAAGCTCACTTCCTGAATTAAGTGCGCTTGCTGTCAAATCTTTAAAAGAAGTGAAGTATCACATTCGCTTTTCGACAAGCTGGATGGAACGTTTAAGTTTAAGCACAGATGAAGCGCATCAACGTGTACAAGACGGTTTAGATAATTTATGGCGCTTTACCGCTGAATTATTTGAACTGAGTGCAGACGAAAAAGCACTAGTTGCAGAAGGCGTGATTCCAGATTTTTCAAATGAAAAAGAACAATGGAACCAAACCATTGCAGATGAGCTTAAGCGTTTTGAATTAAATGTTGCTGTGAACGGTGCTTATCGCCGTGGTGCGAAAC
>NZ_BAAAMR010000380.1:283-574 GCF_039529375.1 Actinomadura napierensis | reverse complement strand
AATGTTGTAAGGGCATTCAAACTTCGAGGAAAATCTGCATAGGCATAGGTTTGAACTAAAACTTCCTTAATTTCTGCAATGGTTAACCCTAAATCTAAACCATCTTTTAATGATTGACTGAGTTTAGCTAGGTCACCATTTGCAGCATAGGCAGCAATCGGTATGATTGCCTGTTGCTGTTCGGATAAAGAATTTTGCATTTGTGTTATTTCCTTCTTTTGAGATAAAGGAAGCTGGACCATATGGGTAGCTGCATAAATCTGTTGATTCAGCGACATCAAACTGATGTCT
>NZ_BAAAMR010000380.1:0-273 GCF_039529375.1 Actinomadura napierensis | reverse complement strand
TTTATATTGCTCATCTGATACAGGCTCTAACCAGTTCACATTTTTGCCATGTTCATCAGTTGCAGTTAAAGCAAGATGTGTCATCGCAGAATTTCCACTTGCACCATGCCAATGTTTCACTCCAGGTGGACAATAAATCACATCTCCTACAGAAATTTTTTCCGCAGGTTTACCCCATTCTTGCACCAGTCCCTCTCCTTCTGTAACAATGAGATATTGCCCTTTAGGATGGGTATGCCAAAATGAACGGGCATTGGCATTAAAAATTAAATA
>NZ_BAAAMR010000379.1:0-574 GCF_039529375.1 Actinomadura napierensis | reverse complement strand
GTTTCAATCCCTTGACGATTGCAGGAGTCCCGTCTGGCAATGAAACTTTCCAAACGAGGCTGGAAAAGGTGTCCGCAATGAGAACAGGTTGCGAAACGTGCCAATGAGCAGGAAAAACAGGCGGCATGAACATCAACCCCAAGTCAGAGGGTCCAATCGCAGATAGAAGGCAAGGCGTTCGCGGTCGGGGGCTTCGATCCCCAATACATTGAATAGGACAGCGAAGGCGCGCTCTGCTTCATCTGGCGCTGCCCAGTTCTCTTCGGCGTTAGCAATCATGAGTGCCAAATCGGCATAGCGATCTGCTGTTCCGAGCCGCCCAAGGTCGATCAGACCCGTGCATTGAAGAGTTTTAGGGTCCACCATGAAGTTCGGCATGCAGGGATCACCATGGCAAACAACCATATCGGTGCGCTCTTGGTCGAGCCGCACCGGTAGCTCTCGTTCGACACGAGCCAAAAGATCGAGCTGCGGCGTACTCTTGTCCTCGTCCGGTAAGAAGTCGGGATTGACGGCATTGCGGGACACCACATCAACGGCGCGTCCGAACATTCGCGACAGCCTGCGCTCAAAC
>NZ_BAAAMR010000378.1:0-579 GCF_039529375.1 Actinomadura napierensis | reverse complement strand
GGAGATTGAGCCATGTTTACAGGCATTATTGAAAGTTTAGGTAAAGTAGAAAGCCTGCAAAGTGTAGGTGGCGATGTACGTTTACGTATTCAAACCGATTTGGATATGTCTGACGTACATTTGGGTGACTCAATTGCAACTAACGGGATCTGTCTCACAGTGATTGAGTGGGGTGATAACTGGTATGCGGCTGATGTGTCCCGTGAAAGTTTAAACCGCACGACTTTGGGTAACTGGAAAGTTGGTCAACGTGTCAATGTGGAAAAAGCCATGTTACCGACTACCCGCTTTGGTGGACACATTGTAAGTGGTCACGTTGATGGTGTAGGTGAAATTACCCTAGTACGTGAAGATGCTCGCTCAATTTATTTTGAAGTGACTGCGCCTGTAGAACTTGCTAAATATTTGGCAGATAAAGGTTCAGTAACTGTAGATGGTATTAGCTTAACGATTAATCATTTACGCGGTAATATTTTAAGTTTAAATCTAATCCCACACACAGCAGAGCGTACTAATATTGGAACGTGGCAAGTGGGTAGCAAGGTCAACCTTGAAGTTGATGTTTTAGCACGTTATATC
>NZ_BAAAMR010000377.1:0-579 GCF_039529375.1 Actinomadura napierensis | reverse complement strand
AACATCTTCACCGGTAAAAGAATGTGGATTTGGAAAGCACAAGACAATGCCTTCATCCATAATACTTCCATCAGCATCATAAAACTTACGGAAACCCGCCAACCGAGCTTCAGGTAAGTTTTTTTGCGTCAGTTTTTGAGCAATATCATAAGCCTTAGGTCCCGATAAGCGAATCACGCCCACTCCACCACGCCCTGGTGGCGTTGCAATTGCGGCAATTGTGGTTTGACTATGCATATTATTCACCTAAAAACCTGAAATACAGTAAAAGAAAAATGCGCCTAAGATTACCATCTTAAGCGGATTGATTCAGCAAAAGTTCAAGGATTAAGATGCCGATTCAGCTTTACTGATACGACTTTTCTCAACACTCTTGTTAATAAACCATTGCTGTAAGATTGTAATACTGTTGTTCACAATCCAGTACAACACAAGACCCGCAGGGAAGAACAACATAAATACCGTAAACATAATCGGCATAATGCGGAATACTTTCGCCTGCATTGGATCAGCTGGTTGCGGGTTCAACATTTGCTGAGCAAACATTGTCGCACCCATAATTAATGGCAAGATGAACCA
>NZ_BAAAMR010000376.1:0-580 GCF_039529375.1 Actinomadura napierensis | reverse complement strand
AAACGATTCATGAGCAAATACCTCGCATGAAGAAATTCAATATTGCTTTGCGCTTTATAGGGGATCGTTCCCGATTACCTTCACATTTAGTTGCCTTAATGGAAGATGCAGAGCAACAAACAGCACATCATGACGCCATGACATTAACTATTGCAGTAAGCTATGGTGGTATGTGGGATATTGCAAATGCAGCTAAGCAGGTTGCTCAAGCAGTTTCCCGTGGCGAAATTGACGCTGATCAAATAAATGTTGATTTGTTCGAAAAATATGTCAGTCTAAACGATCTGCCAGCTGTGGACTTGTTGATCCGTACAGGTGGAGATTTCCGTATATCTAACTTCTTGTTATGGCAAGCAGCTTATGCGGAGCTGTATTTTACGGATACTTTGTGGCCGGAATTTACAGTGGAAGAATTCGACCATGCATTGAATGTCTTTTCAGGGCGTGAACGTCGTTTCGGTAAAACATCTGAACAAATTCAGCAAGAGAAAATCGAGAAATTATAATGTTAGAGCGGATTGTTACCGCATTGGTACTTGTTGCAGTTGTTTTGGGCTGTATGTTTGCTACGCAATCACAT
>NZ_BAAAMR010000375.1:0-580 GCF_039529375.1 Actinomadura napierensis | reverse complement strand
CTGCCACTCCTGCTGAACGTTATACCTTACAAATCGCCGATACAGATGGTGAACAACCGAAAACTGTTCTCTCTTCACGTGACCCGATTTTGTCTCCGGCATGGACTCCTGACGCTAAAAAAATTGCTTATGTTTCTTTTGAAACTAAACGTCCAGCCATTTATTTACAAGATCTCTCTACTGGAACACGTGAAGTACTTACGAGTTTTAAAGGCTTAAATGGTGCACCAAGCTTTTCACCAGATGGCAAATCAATGCTATTTACAGCATCGATGAATGGTAACCCTGAAATTTATCAAATGGATTTATCAACTCGCCAAGTCAAACGCATGACAAATGACTCGGGAATTGATACTGAAGCGCGTTACACACCAGATGGAAAAGCTTTTATTTTTACATCTGACCGTGGTGGCTCTCCTCAAATTTATCGCTATGATTTTGGGAATGGCTCAGTAAAACGCTTAACATTTAAAGGGTCATTTAATGCTCGTGGCACTTTAAGTGCAGATGGTAAAAAAATTGCACTCGTGCATCGACCAAGTGGTAGTAACTATAAAGTTGCGATCCAAGATATTAATAC
>NZ_BAAAMR010000374.1:0-581 GCF_039529375.1 Actinomadura napierensis | reverse complement strand
TTTGTAATACTGGTAGTGCCTTAACTCCTGCAATCATGTCGACTAAAGGTATGGGGGCAGATCCTACTCGTGTTGCTGTCTTAATGTATGCTGCTTCAGGTGTATGCGCGGAAAACCAAGCATTAGAACAGGAGTTACGTTATTTGCGCGCTTCAAAAGCAGGGCAGGTAACAGAAGCTCAAGATGCACGTATTGCACAGAAGCGTTGGGCTGCAATTGCTGCTGAGCGACAATACGCAGGCTATAAGCTCTTTGCTGATCGTTGGAAATCTAAATATAAATATCATTTAGGTGATTCTTGTCCAACAATGCGTAGTGATATTGACCAAACTGTATATTTACTTGGGATGATCAGTGGTCTTCAAGCTGTGACCAACGACATTAACTCTGGCGGTTCTGTCAATGTTCCGAAAGATATTGCTGCTATTGTAGAGCGCGGTATGGTCTGCCTTGATAATCAAAAATTCTGGGGCGCACCAAATGCAACGCGCGCAGTGATCTGGACTTTATTACCAGGCGCTAATGAAGGGAAGCCCGATCCATATGAGACTTTAAAACAGTCCGTGCAAATTGGTGAACAA
>NZ_BAAAMR010000373.1:0-581 GCF_039529375.1 Actinomadura napierensis | reverse complement strand
ATAGGTTTTGAGTAACTCCGCTTACTTTGGTGCAGCTACATTTATTGCAGACACCCATACGGCAGCCATGTTGCGGACGTAGTCCTGCTTGCTCTGCACTGCTCAGTAAATTTGTTTCAGCTAAAAACTCGTGTTGGGCACGGCGGAAAATAACAGGCTGTGCTGCATGTGTACCAGTCACTTGAAGTGGTTGGAAATATTCTTGGTGAAGCTGAGACTGAGCACCTTTTTGGGTATAAATTTCATTTGCCTGCTGCATCATGCCGTGATGACCACACACATAGGTTGCGGTCTGCTCAAAGTCAGGAACAAGCTTTTGTAGCAGGCTTTCAGTTAAATGCTGCTTTTGCTCGGTAGTATTAAAAAAATGATATTGAAGCTGTGGGTACTGCTCTGCCAAAGCTTTTAATTCAGCATGAAAAATTTCCGCACGATTAAAATAAATGACATGGATTTGTTCAAGCTGCTGTTTCAAAGCTTGCTGCAAGAGTGAATAAATTGCAGTAACGCCACTTCCTGAGGCAATTAAAATTGCAGGCTGCTGGCCTTGATGCAAAGTGAAATCACCTTGTGGCTGTGAA
>NZ_BAAAMR010000372.1:0-582 GCF_039529375.1 Actinomadura napierensis | reverse complement strand
TTTAAATATACCAATCTTTAAATCAAAGTTATAAAGGTCCACTTATAGTAAAAACCACCTTACAAAATCAAAGAATTAACTACTAAACATAGCTATTAAATTATAAAAAAATTAATGCTTAGCATTGAGTTTTGTTCTTTTATTATTTTTAAAAAACCTATTTTTTTCTATCAATAACAGTCAATACAATGTAAAATTTCGCGTTCGTGCTTTTTATTTGTACACTCGACCTTTAGGCTAATAGCAAAATATTTGTGTGAGGCTACTAAAATATGTCAAAAAAAGATGACATTATTACAACTGCTTTAAGACTTTTTAATTCATATAGTTATAATTCTATAGGGGTAGATCGTATCATCAGTGAATCTGGTGTAGCGAAAATGACATTTTATAAATACTTTCCTTCAAAAGAGAAACTTATTGAAGAGTGTTTATTATTAAGAAACTCACTTTTACAAAATTCTCTTACTGCGGCAATCTCTAAAGAAGACGAAACCAACCCACTAGCTCGTATTAAAGCCATCTTTTTATGGTATTCAGATTGGTTTAATAGTGAAGACTTTAATGGTTGCATGTTCCAAA
>NZ_BAAAMR010000371.1:0-584 GCF_039529375.1 Actinomadura napierensis | reverse complement strand
ACACCGGGCGTGATAGCCCCAATACGCGTCAGTTGCTTGCAGAGTTCCCGCAAATACAATACGACTCTGATTATTATGGTGATGACCTGCCTTTTTGGACCACACTTACCGATACGGCGGGTGCATCACGACCTCATCTGATTATTCCTTATACTTTGGAATGTAACGATATGAAGTTCTGCTCACCAGGTGGATTTAATAGCTCAGAACAGTTTTTTCAATATTTAAAAGATAGTTTTGATGTGTTGTATGCCGAGGGAGAAACTGCACCAAAAATGATGTCTATTGGAATGCACTGCCGTATTTTAGGGCGTCCGGGTCGTTTTAAAGCATTACAAAGATTCCTAGACTATATTGAAATGCATGATCATGTTTGGGTATGTCGCCGTCAGGATATTGCAGAATATTGGTATAAAAATCACATAAATCAATAATTGATTATTAATTTTCCAAATTCTTAAGCAAATCTCAAATCACTCTTGGCACTGTTATTGCTAAAACTCTATATCACGACAACGAGTTTAGGAATAACAGTGTTTTTAGCCGAGTTTAATCAAGCCCCACCCGACCAACTCAAGACTCTG
>NZ_BAAAMR010000370.1:0-584 GCF_039529375.1 Actinomadura napierensis | reverse complement strand
CTGCTCATCAACTTTGATGAAAATGATGGTTACTTTGTCCATATGCCATCGCCATCAGCACCATCTCGACTCAAAAATGGCCAGTACGCAGGTAAATCGACACTAAGCAATGCTGATATGCAAGATGAATATTTTGATCATGCTGCACCTGAGGGGAGCCATTCACAGCCTACACCTGATGGACGAGTTTATGGTCCGGGTCCTCGTGTTCCTTTATATGTGATTTCTCCATGGAGTCGTGGCGGTTGGGTCAACTCACAAGTGTTTGACCATACTTCCGTGCTCATGTTTTTAGAAAAACGTTTTGGTGTAAAAGAGCCGAATATCAGTCCATACCGCCGTGCAGTGTGTGGTGATTTAACAAGTGCATTTAACTTTAAAACACCAAATGCAGATGTTTTACCGCAGCTGAGTGGTAAACAAACACGTCTGCAGGCAGATGCGCTAAGGGAAAACCAAGAAGCTTTGCCAGCTGTTCCTGTACCCACGGATATTAAGTTACCCATTCAGCAAAGTGGGATCCGTCTATCACGGGCGCTACCTTATGAGTTGCATACCAGTGCGCGTTGTAAAGCAGATGGTAA
>NZ_BAAAMR010000369.1:0-584 GCF_039529375.1 Actinomadura napierensis | reverse complement strand
CACCAGCACCAGTAAATTCAATTTTTTGTTCATTAATCCGTACTGGTTCATTTGGCGTTACATTAACGCGTACGCGACTGGCACTTAACTTTTCAAAACGAAACTCAGCATTGTAATAACCTACAGCTTGAGCAGCCTGATTACTTAAGCTCCTAAGTTGCGGTAGCGCTGCATTAAAATCTTCAAATGATTCTTGGGTAAATGTAGATAATTTACCTTTGATATTTTTAGCTAAATCATCTGGCGCACCCGTAACCTCAGCAGTAATACGGGGTATCTGCTCCATTGGAATTACCCGAGGTGGACGGATTTTATTGAATATACGTCTAAAGAAACCTTTTTCTTCGGGTGGCTCTTCAACGGCAGCAGTAAGCTCAGGTAAAGTTTTTCCTGTTTCATTGGCTTCAACCACAATCTTACTATCAGATTGAATCTCATGCATGAGCTGGTCAATATTTACAGGGGCCTGATTAATTTCATGTAATTCTGCTTGTGATGCGTCATTCACCACCATTTCTGGTTGTTTTTGCGTACCATTTTGGAAGTTTTGAGCCTCGTTTTTTGCCTCTTCTGCTACCCGATAA
>NZ_BAAAMR010000368.1:0-586 GCF_039529375.1 Actinomadura napierensis | reverse complement strand
TAATAAAAAACCCCAGTTAAAACTGAGGTTTTACAACAACTAAAATCACAACAGCAAATAAAATTAAGGTTGGCATTTCATTGAAGAAACGCCAGAACTTATGTGATTTGTAGTGAGCATTTCCAATAAGCTTTTTGCGATAGTAACCACAAACTAAATGGTAGATCACTAATAAAGCCACTAATCCAACTTTTAGATAAAACCAAGTGGCTTCATGGTAATGTCAAGTTGCATCACCCCAATCTACGAGAAAGTGAGCAGTAATTAATGTGGCAATCATAGATGGCCACATAATACCTCGATACAACTTACGTTCCATCACTTCAAAGCGCTGATGGCTGGTAGCATCATCACTCATTGCATGGTAAACATAAAGACGTGGTAAGTAGAACAAAGCAGCGAACCAACAAACCACAGCAATAATATGTAATGCTTTTACCCACAAAAAGGCATCAGAAGGTGCATCCATCGATAATCCTACGCGGGATTATGCATCCCACTTCTTGAAAATTAGGCAAGCGTTAACACCGCCAAAGCCAAAACTGTTACTCATTACAGTATTCAATTTTGTATCACGTTTTTCAAG
>NZ_BAAAMR010000367.1:0-587 GCF_039529375.1 Actinomadura napierensis | reverse complement strand
TTACCCCGGCGAGGTCACCACCCCGGAGGAACTGTGGGAACTGGTCGCCCAGGGCCGGGACGCGATCGGCGGATTCCCCACCAACCGAGGCTGGCCCCTCACCGACCTCTACCACCCCGACCCCGACCACTCAGGCACCAGCTACACCCGCGAAGGCGGATTCCTCCACAACGCCGACCAATTCGACGCCGACTTCTTCGGCATGAGCCCCCGCGAAGCCCAAGCCACCGACCCCCAACAACGCCTCCTCCTCGAAACCGCCTGGGAAACCATCGAAAACGCCCACATCAACCCCACCACCCTCCACGGCACCCGCACCGGCATCTTCACCGGCGTCATGTACGCCGACTACGCCGCCCGCCTCACCACCATCCCCACCCCCCACGAAGGACACCTCGCCAACGGCAGCGCCCCCAGCATCGCCTCCGGACGCCTCGCCTACACCCTCGGACTCCAAGGACCCGCCCTCACCATCGACACCGCCTGCTCCTCCTCCCTCGTCGCCCTCCACCTCGCCCGCCAATCCCTCCACAACAACGAATGCGACCTCGCACTCGCCGGCGGCATCGCCATCATGTCCACGCCCA
>NZ_BAAAMR010000366.1:0-589 GCF_039529375.1 Actinomadura napierensis | reverse complement strand
GCTCAGCCTAAAACTTTCCAAAACGCTCAAAAAAAATGGTTTCAAATTTGTTGGTCCAACCACCTGCTATGCTCTTATGCAAGCAGTGGGTATGGTCAATGACCATGAAAAAGATTGTCAATTTAAAGCTTCCTAACCCACCAGAACGGTTCAAATCCGCTTAAGGAGTTTCCGATGAGCAATAATACGATTCAGGCTTATGCTGCAATGCAGGCAGGTGAAAAACTGGTCCCATACCAATTTGATGCAGGTGAATTACAACCGCATCAAGTTGAGGTAAAAGTTGAATACTGTGGTTTGTGTCATTCTGATATTTCTGTTTTAAATAATGAATGGCGTTCAACCGTGTACCCTGTAGTTGCAGGCCATGAAATTATTGGACGAATTGTTGCTTTAGGCTCAGAAGCCAAAGGACTACAAATTGGGCAACGTGTCGGTATTGGCTGGACCGCTGAGAGTTGCCAAGCCTGTGATGAGTGTATTGGCGGTCAGCAAGTTCTTTGTACGGGCGAAAATGTCGCAACAATCGTGGGACATGCGGGTGGCTTTGCCGATAAGGTTCGTGCTGGTTGGCAATGGGCCATTCCCC
>NZ_BAAAMR010000365.1:0-593 GCF_039529375.1 Actinomadura napierensis | reverse complement strand
ACTGTAGTTGTCAATGTGGATGGCGTTGACTATCCGGCAGTGAACAATGGTGACGGCACCTGGACGCTTGCAGACAATACACTTCCAACACTCGCAGACGGTCCACACACCATTACCGTGACTGCAACAGATGCAGCAGGTAACGTAGGTAACGATACTGCAGTGGTGACCATTGATACGGTTGCACCAAATGCACCGGTGCTTGATCCGATCAATGCAACAGACCCAGTGAGCGGTCAGGCAGAGCCTGGTTCAACCGTGACTGTGACTTATCCTGATGGCACAACTGCAACAGTGGTAGCAGGCACAGATGGCAGCTGGTCAGTACCAAACCCAGGTAACCTGGTGGATGGCGATACAGTGACTGCAACAGCAACTGACCCTGCAGGCAACACTTCATTGCCAGGTACAGGCACAGTTTCAGCAGACATCACAGCACCTGTGGTTGCGCTGGATGACGTGTTGACGAATGACAGCACACCAGCACTTACTGGTACAGTGAACGATCCGACAGCCACTGTAGTTGTCAATGTGGATGGCGTTGACTATCCGGCAGTGAACAATGGTGACGGCACCTGGACGCTTGCAGACAA
>NZ_BAAAMR010000364.1:0-594 GCF_039529375.1 Actinomadura napierensis | reverse complement strand
CAAATCTAAGCTAGTTGCTAAAGGAATAATAATTTCAGCATGGGCAAAACGTAAAACTGCTTTATAAGGTTGGGCTTTATTCACAACAGCATCAACTTGTTGGAACAGGTCTTGTTTAAGTCCTTGGGCGATTTCACTGGTGACTTGATTTGATTCTGTAAAGCTTGGACCTTTTTCGTAAAAATCATTGGCATCATTAAATTCAGCATAAAATTTTGCGGCTTCCAAAGGCATATATTTATCAAAATTAATACCTTTTAACTCATCTTTCATACCACCAGAAATTGAATAGAGTTCATAAATATAAGCCGCTGCATCAACTGCGCTGGCAATTGTATTTTTCCCCTTACCTTTTTCTGTAATTTGCTCACCTTTAGGCGGAGTTACTGTAAAGGATCCGGTATTGCTAAAGCTATAACCAGTGGTACCGAGCTTTTTAATGAAGTCAGCTTTAAAAATCGGGCTGAGTACCATTTGGGCAGTTTTTTCAGCCTGAGTATTTTTAGATAACTCATCTAACTTTTGAGCTAAATCTTTATTATTTTCTTCAAAATCTTGATAAGCCTGACTTGCATCATAAATTTTTTGTTGGCT
>NZ_BAAAMR010000363.1:0-595 GCF_039529375.1 Actinomadura napierensis | reverse complement strand
AAATGCCTTATACCGGCATGCAAGTGTGGAATTTAAATGGCTATGGTGAAATTAATTTTGGCCATGAGTCTGTACAAAGACCAATGCCAGAGCAAGCCTTGGGTTCTATGGTTGAGCCAAGTGTATTGAATGTTGCTATTCAACAAAAAATGCTTGAGCAGTTAACAGACTATCGTACTCAAGTTCGTGTTACCCGTATTGAACAAGGTGTCGGGTGCTGGCATATTCAATTGGCAGATGGCACGGCACTTAAAACTAAACTGCTTATTGGTGCTGATGGCGCCAATTCATTTGTACGTGAGGAAGCCTATATTGATCTAGATGTACTAGATTACAAACAAGCAGCGATTAGCTGTGCGATAAAAACGTCTAAGCCTCATCATTATGTTGCTCGGCAAATCTTTTTGCCTACTGGACCTTTGCCATATTTGCCGATGGCGAGTCTTGAAGAAAGTGAAAACGGTTATTGGCAGTCCATTGTCTGGACACTGCCAGATGATTATACCGATGAATATTCGGCTTTAAGTGATAGCGAGTTTATGCAGCTTTTAACTCGAGAAAGCCAACATATGTTGGGTGAAGTGTTAGATGTTCG
>NZ_BAAAMR010000362.1:0-598 GCF_039529375.1 Actinomadura napierensis | reverse complement strand
ATTAACCGTGGTTTCATCTGCCCATAGCACCGGCTGTTTCAGAAGCTCAGCTTTCATTAACGCCAGTAACGGTTTCAGTTTCTCTGCACAGCTTATCAGCCAGCGGCTCATCGTTTGACGGCTAAGCTCAATGCCGGCCTGATTAAACAACTGCTCCTGACGGTACAGCGGCAAGCCATAGTGCATTTTGCTGCTGATGATTTGGGCAAGCAGACTCGGTGTGGCCATGCTTTTCGGGATAACTGCTGGCGGCACATCGGCAATTTTTATCTCGACCTTGGTGCCGTTGGTCTCACACTGCCGGCAGCTGTATTTCAGCCGCACGTTTCTAAGCACCCGGATTTGTGCTGGGACGAACTCGAGTTGCTCACTGACTTCTTCACCCATTTGATGCAGCGCATGGCCGCAGCAGGTACAGGTTTTATCGTCAATATCATGGATAACATCAACGCGCGGCAGCTCAGGGGCAATCCGTGGGCGGCGTGGCTTAGCGGCTTTCTCAGCGCTCTCGGTCGTCTGATTATCTGGCTCTGTCGCTACTGACTCGTCTTCAATCAGCTGTTCGGCCTCATTTAAGACTTCGCCATCACCTTCGTAG
>NZ_BAAAMR010000361.1:0-600 GCF_039529375.1 Actinomadura napierensis | reverse complement strand
GGACTTTCCGGGAATAAAGCACGTAACTGGTTTACTAAAACTTGCATTCCCATTTTATCCGCATTGGCTCGAGCCACTCTTAAACCAATCCAAAGTGCGCGTGCACCCTGATTTTTCTGCCCCACTGTACGAACATATTGTTCATACATTTGTGTAGCAGCCGGAATCTGCTGCTGCAAATAAAAAATTTCTGCTAACTCTAACATTGAAATGTAAGAGTCGCGGTTAGCAAGAAGTGCTTGTTTGAATGTTTTTTCAGCACTCGCAATATCGCCTAGTTTTAAATAAATTCGCCCCAGATTTTCTCAGGCCTGGTAACGTTGATCATAGCCTAATGTTGCACCAGCAATACGAAATTGCTCAATAGCATCATTATAACGCTCCATTTGGTACAAATACGTACCATAATTATTACGTGCCTGAGCATTGTCTGGTTCAGATGAAATTGCACGCTTAAAGTAATGTTCTGCTTTTTCTAAATTGGGTTTACTGCCTTCTTGTTGCAATAAAATACCCATCATCATATTTGCCGTTGCATCACGACTATCGACACTTAACGCTTGGTCAAGAGAACGCTTTGCAGAATCCAAGTCACCAGAA
>NZ_BAAAMR010000360.1:0-601 GCF_039529375.1 Actinomadura napierensis | reverse complement strand
CCTGCAGACCTGATCGGTGCGATCACGATTCCTGAAGACCTAAATGGCGACGGTATCTTGAATGCAGACGAGTTAGGTACAGATGGCAGCTTCAATGCACAAGTGGCATTAGGACCGGATGCAGTTGATGGCACAGTGGTGAATGTTAACGGTACTAACTACACCGTGACAGCAGCTGATATTACCAACGGCTACATCACCGCAATTCTTGCTGCAACAGCAGCCGATCCTGTGACTGGTCAGATTGTGATCCATGCTGAGGCTGTAGATGCGCAAGGTAACGTAGATGTTGCTGATGCAGATGTAACAGTAACACTCGATGTCACTCCACCTGATATCACTACAACAGTATTAGCAATTGACCCTGTTACCGCAGACAATATTCTTGATGCGACAGAAGCTGGTGGAACAGTAACTTTAACTGGTACATTGACCAACGTTCCTGCAGATGCAACAACCACAGGTGTAGTGGTGACTATAAATGGTAATGACTACACAGCAACAGTAGATGCTATAGCGGGTACTTGGACAGTTAATGTTGCGGGCAATGACCTTGCTCTAGATCCAGACTTAACTGTTGATGCTAAAGCGACTTTCACAG
>NZ_BAAAMR010000359.1:0-601 GCF_039529375.1 Actinomadura napierensis | reverse complement strand
CGCGCCAGCCTGCGCTCAAACGGACATTGATCAACGGATAGGCGGTGAACAGCGCCAAGTTGCTGCCCCATTGACGGCCACGCTTTGAGCAAATCCGCTCCAGACAGATCAGCCGCCGGTACTCCCGGAATTGCCGTTATCACCAAGCATGCACCCTCCTGTTCCTCCTGCCAGTTGATCACCTCGGGGCAAGCCACACCTCGACCTTTGAGCCAAATGAGGCGGTCACGCTCTCCAGCGAGCTCACCGCGGCGGGAAGCAGGTGCGATTTTCGCGAAGGCATGCCCGTCACCACGTCGAAAAACAAAATCACCAGATTCTCCGCCTCTGACAGGCAACCAGTCAGAATGCGATTCACCAAAAAAAATATTAGTTCGATTCAATGGAGGTTCCTTCAGTTTTCTGATGAAGCGCGGAGGTGGCTCAACCTGCGAAAAGAAACGAGTTGCTACGTAAGTCCGAGAACATGCTTTCCATGGTCTCTGAGCTCGCCTTTGGGACCGACATATCGGTAGAGAGTGACGCGCTCGATGCCGAGTTCCTTGCAGAGATCGGAAACTGAAGTATCGCGCTGGGCCATGGCGGCTTGCGCGATACTTCA
>NZ_BAAAMR010000358.1:0-601 GCF_039529375.1 Actinomadura napierensis | reverse complement strand
ACCCCCACGCCTCCCGGGCCCGGCACCATCGGCGACCCCGCGTCCGCCGGCGTCCTCGGCGCCCTCCTCGGCGACGCCGACGACCTCGTGCGGGCCGCCGCGCTGGAGGCGCTCGCGGGCGTCGGCTGCCCGCCCCCGCTGGACGGCAGGGCGGCCGCCGCGCTGTACGACCCGGCCTGGCAGGTCCGCGCCGGTGCGGCGCGCGGCCTCGCCGCCGCCGATCCCGAGGTCGCGTCCGTTCCGCTGATCAAGGCCCTGGACGACCCGCACCTCGACGTCCGCAAGGCCGCCGTGATCGCCCTGTCGGCGCACCCGCGCACCGCCGAGACCGCCGAGGCGCTGAGCGCGGCGCTGTCCGACCCGGACGCCGAGGTCCGCGCCGACGCCCGCCGCGCCCTCACCCCCTGACCGCCGCCAGGGAGAGCAGGGCGGCGGTCGTGGCGATCTCCACAAGCGCGCCGAGGACGTCGCCGGTGACGCCGCGCAGCCGCCGGACGGCGTGCCGGCGCAGCAGCAGCGCCGCGGCGAGGCCGACCAGCACCGCCGCGAGCGCGTGCAGGGCGCCGCCGAGGCCACCGGACGCCGCTCCGGCGGCCTCGGC
>NZ_BAAAMR010000357.1:0-604 GCF_039529375.1 Actinomadura napierensis | reverse complement strand
ATAGCAGGACTTGGCACAATGAAATGCTGGGCTTTCAAAACCTGTAATGGATGCGTTGACGGCTGGGACGTAGATGCCAGTACGCCCTGCAACAACACATCAATACGTTGACTTTGAATAACATGGATACCCATTTATTTCATATCCTACTCGCATAATTTATGCACAAAATCATAAACATTCATTACTATACAACTGAATCTGACTATGTCACGTTGGTTTAAACACAGCATAATCTCATTTTAGGTGTCACTTACCTTGTGTTGGCAAGGCACCTTTAAGGAACACATTACAGGTAAAACATTATGAAAATTGATAACATTCCTGACTATATTGATCCTAGCCTAAATCTGGAACAAATTCGCGATGAGTGCCAAGAACTCATTCAGAAAAGAGCTTACGTCTCTGCTGGTGCAGCAATTGTACCCATTCCTTTTTTTGACGTGGTAGTAGATTTGGGAATTTTGTCACAGCTTATTCCCGATATTAATTCCCGTTTTGGTTTAGCGCCTGAACATGTCAGTGTCTATGATCCAAAAACAAAAACAATTCACTGGGATGAATTACGAAAACGCGGCTTTCAATTTTCAGGCTTTGTGGTTGC
>NZ_BAAAMR010000356.1:0-605 GCF_039529375.1 Actinomadura napierensis | reverse complement strand
TTACACGGTGAGGAACTTACTTTTGTCGTGATCGATCGAGCAGGTAACCGCAGTGCAGAGGTCAAGCAGAGTGCTTTGAATGATGACGTCGCACCAAATCCGATTGAAAATATTGTATTAGATCTCAATGGCCAGAACTTTACAGCTCAGGCAGAAGCAAATAGCCAAATTGAAATCAAAAATAATAACGGTGACGTCGTAGGTTATGGATCAGCAGATAGTGCAGGTAATGTTTCAGGATATTTGTATCAAGTGCATTTACATGGCGAAGAGCTCACTTTTATTGTAGTTGACCGAGCGGGTAACCGTAGTACAGAGGTTAAGCAGAATGCCTTGATTGATGATATTGCGCCAAATCCGATTGAAAATATTATATTAGATATCAATGGTCAAAACTTTACAGCGCAAGCAGAAGCAAATACTCAAATTGAAGTTAAAAATGCTGTTGGTGAGATTGTAGGTTCAGGTTATGTGGATGGCGCTGGTAACGTGTCAGGTTATTTATATCAAGTCTATTTACATGGAGAAGAGCTCACTTTTATTGTAGTTGACCGAGCGGGTAACCGCAGTACAGAGGTCAAGCAGAATGCTTTGATTGATAATAT
>NZ_BAAAMR010000355.1:0-606 GCF_039529375.1 Actinomadura napierensis | reverse complement strand
AATAGGATTTGGCAATAGACGTTTTTGTAATTCTGCTGCCGAAGGTAAATCACGGCTATCCTGATTACGTTTATATTGTGCATCAATTCTTGTTAAAGCTTTATTTAGATCTTTAGGTAACTGGTTCCATACCCATCCTGCAAGAGCACCAGCTTCCCATGCTTGAGCTAAAGCACTACCTTCATGCTCAAAAGCAATCACGATTGTAGGTAAACGCCATTTATAAGTTAGGAAATCTTGTACATCAGCAATTGCGATAATTGTTGGGTCGTATAAATCGAGATCATCTATGTGAATGACTTGTAAGTCTGGTAATGCTTCCAGAGCTTGCTGTACGAAAGGGATAGAGCGTGTCGGTTTAATAAAATACATAGAAGATATGGTAGTCCTTTTTCAAGATCACTTTATCCATCATAGAGGATGTATGACCAAAATCAAGGTATTGCCTTATTATAAGAAAAATGCAATACCTTGATTTGTCCTTTAATTATTTTTCGGTTTTATCAGTGTTATCTTCTGGTACATCTTCGGATTCGTCATCATCAATAAAAGACACATCTGCCGAATCACCTTTTTTCTCGGCAATCTGGAACGCTTTACGTTGGA
>NZ_BAAAMR010000354.1:0-608 GCF_039529375.1 Actinomadura napierensis | reverse complement strand
TTATAAATTTGGCGAACAAATTCTTGTGCTTTTGCATCGTTACCACCTGCTTGATGTTTTGCCCAAGCCCAAGCTGCAAGATAGTTCCAACGTGCACCACCAGAAGTTTTCGGGTTTGGCGTAATAATTTCCACGCCTGGCTTGATTAAGTCACCCCAATCTTTAATTTGTTTAGGGTTACCCTTACGAACTAAAAACACGATAGTTGATGTGTACGGAGTAGAGTTTTGCGGTAACTTTTTCTGCCAGTCTGTTGGAAGCAATTTTGCTTTTTCAGCAATTTCATCAATATCAGCAGCAAGTGCTAATGTCACAACATCTGCATTTAAGCCGTCGATTACAGCGCGGGCCTGTTTACCAGAACCACCGTGTGACTGTTTAAACTCAATATCTTGACCGGTACGCTGTTTCCAGTAAGTACCGAACTGTTTGTTGAAATCTGTATATAACTCGCGAGTTGGATCGTAAGAAACGTTTAAGAATTCTTGAGCTGCACACGATGAAACAGAAAGTAATGCAGCAATAACCCCGACTTTTAACTGAGAAAAACGCATGAGATAACCCCTCAAAAAATACGAAATGTTCAAAACATGAACGCAGAATAGCGC
>NZ_BAAAMR010000353.1:0-609 GCF_039529375.1 Actinomadura napierensis | reverse complement strand
TTTCCATTTCTATGTTTTGCTGGACAGGCTCACTTTCCTTTCCCAAGCTTTGCTCTGTTTTTACCCAAATACGATAAGCAATAGTTAAGAGAGCAAGCCAAGTGATTCCTACATAAATTGCAGGACGCGAGTCTGGGAAGTAGCCCATCATCACTAAAATGAACACCATAAAACCGATTGCAAAAGCAGGGGCATATGGCCAGCCAAATACAGGGAAATCAAGTGCCTTAATTTCAGCAGTAGATAATTTACGGCGCATAGCCACTTGCGAAAGCAAGATCATGAGCCATACCCAAACAGTTGCAAACGTTGCAATTGATGCAATGATGACAAACACATTTTCAGGAATCAGGTAGTTCAGCACGACGCCAATTAACAGTACGCCAGCCATAACCACAACAGTCATCCAAGGCACGCCATTACGCGATAATTTTTGGAAAATTCGAGGCGCTTGACCACGATTTGCCATACCGTACAACATACGGCCTGCACCAAACACATCACTGTTAATTGCCGAAATTGCAGCAGTTACCACCACAATATTTAAAATATTTGCAGCAGATTTAATGCCTAAGTTTTCAAAAATTTGTACAAACGGGCTGCCTTGGC
>NZ_BAAAMR010000352.1:0-611 GCF_039529375.1 Actinomadura napierensis | reverse complement strand
CCAAGACTGAGCTTGAAAACAAAGGCTTGAACTTTGCTGGTAATAGCGGTGCAGATGTACATCGTAAACTTGGTGACAAGCTTAATATTGTAGGTGGTGCAGCTGCGTCAACTCCGGCGGCTAAAACCAGCGGTGAAAATATTATTACTCGCACAACTCAAGATGGTATTCAGATTGAACTGTTAAAAGACTCGAAGTTTGACAGTGTGACTACTGGCAACACCACCTTAAATACGAATGGTTTGACTATTAAAGAAGGCCCAAGCATTACCAAACAGGGCATTAATGCCGGCGGTAAGAAAATTACCAATGTAGCTGATGGTATCAATGCCAAAGATGCAGTAAATGTTGATCAGCTCACTAAAGTCAAAGAGAACTTAAATGGCAGAATCACTGATACCAATAATCAGTTAAATGATGCGAAAAAAGATTTAGGAAACCAGATCGCGGATACCAACAAGAATCTGAATGATGCCAAGAAAGACCTTGGTATCCAGATTACTGATACCAACACCAAGTTAAATACCACTAAAGATCAGTTAACAACTCAGATTAACGACACTAAAACTGAGTTAAACAACACGATTGGTAATACGAAAACTGAACTAAAT
>NZ_BAAAMR010000351.1:0-613 GCF_039529375.1 Actinomadura napierensis | reverse complement strand
CTGAAGATGAATACCGCCCATTACGTTTGCAAAATGGTTTATATGTGCAACGTTATGCACCAATGCTACGTATTGCTGTGCCGTATGGCTTAATGAACTCAAAACAATTACGTAAAATTGCTGAAGTATCAACTCAATATGACCGTGGCTATGCACACGTATCTACGCGTCAAAATATTCAGCTAAACTGGCCTGCACTTGAAGATGTGCCAGAAATTTTAGCTGAACTCGCAACTGTACAAATGCATGCCATTCAAACCAGTGGTAACTGTATTCGTAACACGACTACTGACCAGTATGCAGGTGTAGTTGCTGGTGAAATTGCTGATCCACGCCCAACATGTGAATTGATTCGTCAGTGGAGTACATTCCACCCAGAATTTGCATTCTTACCACGTAAATTTAAAATTGCCGTTTCTGCACTTGAAGAAAAAGACCGTGCAGCAACAGCATTCCACGATATTGGTGTGTATATCGTGCGTAATGAAGCAGGCGAGATGGGCTACAAAATCATGGTGGGTGGTGGTTTAGGCCGTACTCCGATTATTGGTAGTGTCATTCGTGAGTTTTTACCACGTGAAGATTTAATTGCTTATTTAGAGGCAGTTTTACG
>NZ_BAAAMR010000350.1:0-613 GCF_039529375.1 Actinomadura napierensis | reverse complement strand
GGCCAGCCGCGGCGGTGCTGCTGGCGGCGGGCGCGGCGGCGCCCGCGCCGGACCAGGTGCTGTTCGCGGGCAACGGCCGGCAGGCGATCGCCGCGGCGGTGGCCGCGCTCGTGCCGGCGGGCGGGCGGCTCGCGGTGGAGGCGCTCACCTATCCGGTGGTCAAGGGGGTCGCGGCCCGGCTCGGCGTCACGCCGGTCCCGGTGCCGGTGGACGAGCACGGGATGGTGCCGGACGCGCTCGCCGCCGCGCACCGCGCCGGGCCGCTCGGCGGCGTCTACGTCCAGCCCACGCTGCACAACCCGTACGGGACGACGATGCCGGAGGCGCGGCGGGCCGAGCTGGCCGGCGTCCTCGGCCGGCTCGGGCTGTACGCGATCGAGGACCGGGTCTGGGCGTTCCTGCGTGCGGGCGGGCCGCCGCCGCTGGCGGCGTTCGCCCCGGACCGCACCGTCCTCGTCGACAGCCTCTCCAAGCGCCTGGCCCCCGGGCTGAGCGTCGGGTTCGCGGTCGTCCCGCGGCGGCCGGCGGCGCGGGTCGCCGCCGCGCTGCGGTCGGGCGCGTGGGCGCCGGCGGGCTTCGCGCTGGAGGCGGCGGCCGGCTGGATCGCCGACGG
>NZ_BAAAMR010000349.1:0-619 GCF_039529375.1 Actinomadura napierensis | reverse complement strand
ATGAATACCGCATCTGAGTATGGTTTCGGTGCAATTATTGCGTCATTACCGGGTTTTGCCATGATTAGTCATGCAATGAGCAGTACTTTTACAAATCCACTAGTAAATGGGGCTGTGACGACAACTGTTCTAGCAGGTATTACTGGTTCAGCTTCTGGTGGTATGAGTATCGCTTTAAGTGCGATGGCTGAACAATATAACGCCGCGATTTTAGCTGCGGGTATTCCACCAGAAGTCATGCACCGTGTGGTTGCAATGGCATCAGGCGGTATGGATACCTTACCGCACAATGGTGCTGTTATCACTTTACTCGCTGTTACAGGTTTAACTCATAAACAATCGTATAAAGATATTTTTGCAGTCACAGTAATTAAAACATTAGCGGTATTTGTAGTGATTACGGTCTTTACCGTAACAGGTATTGTTTAAATCAGCACGTTATAAGTATTAAGGAGTAAATAAATGACAAAACTTTTAGACGGTAAGGTCGCTTTTATTACAGGTTCTGCAAGTGGTATCGGTCTAGAGATTGCTAAGAAATTTGCTCAAGAAGGTGCCAAAGTTGTTATTTCTGATATGAATGCTGAAAAGTGTCAAGAAACAGCAAACTCACTTAAAG
>NZ_BAAAMR010000348.1:0-620 GCF_039529375.1 Actinomadura napierensis | reverse complement strand
CATTACTTCTTTGTGCCGCAGCAATTTTCACAATGTCATTATCAGCCTGTGCAGTACATACACCTGAGGGTAGTATTGTGATTGATCCTGACTCTCCATATTACGGACACCCGGGAGATTTTTGCCCACCTGGACAGGCGAAAAAAGGACGTTGTTAGAAGTACTCTTTTAAAGTCATTAGATAGAGACTTCTATTAAACGATGAACTGAATACCTAAATGGAGGGTTCCAGCCCAAAATTAGATGGGATGAAACTAGAAAATTATGGTGTAAAAAATCACCATATCCCCAAGATTTTTAAAAGACAATCTTACGTTGTCTTCTATCTAGTTTCACCCCAATTCTTTCTTATTTCGTTTGACTTTTCTGATCATTTAATAAAAAAGTCTAGTTTTTACTCATCGTTGTATCTTTTTATTGATACATTTTGATCATTTTACCTTCAGGTCAAACCTGATGAATTCGCTCTATACAAAATAACTATTTATGTAACGTAAGTCTATAAAAATGTTCTAAAAATGTGAAAAAAAATGAAGGTAAAATGCGATGTAATTATCATAAAAAATGACTCATCTTATATTCATCACAAAAATATTGAATTTTATTTTGGCAGTTATTGC
>NZ_BAAAMR010000347.1:0-622 GCF_039529375.1 Actinomadura napierensis | reverse complement strand
ATAACCGTTAAAATAACGACGCTTGTATCAAAACGTTGATAGCCATAAGAAATTGCCAAGTCACCAATACCACCAGCACCAACTGCACCAGCCATAGCGGTTGCACCAATAAGGCTAATCGTAGCAGTCGTTAAGTTCAAAATAAGCGAACTACGAGCTTCAGGTAAGATAAAGCGCGAAATAATCTGCCAAGGAGTTGCACCCATAGCTTGAGCAGATTCGATAATTCCTTCATTTACTTCAAGCAGGGAAGTCTCAATAAGACGTCCCATATATGGCCCAACGTAAATTGTTAAAGGAACGATCGCTGCCCATGTACCAATTGAAGTTCCTACCAATAATTTGGTCAGTGGAATAACTGCAATAAGTAAAATAATAAATGGCAGAGAACGTAAAGCATTTACAATTGGGTTGAGTAAATGATAAATGAATTTATTTGGCAAAATGCCTTCTGGGCGGGTTACAAGTAGAATAATCCCTTGGATAAAGCCCCAAATACCACCAAATAAAAGCGCAAAGAACACCATATGGAAGGTTTCTTGTAACGCAGTTACAAACTGGTCAATTGAAAGTGAACTGTGCCAGAAAGGTTGAGTAAGTTCAGTTAACCACTGTACGATTA
>NZ_BAAAMR010000346.1:0-623 GCF_039529375.1 Actinomadura napierensis | reverse complement strand
CGCTAATGCACTGCTTTGGAAATCTGTAGGATTAGGCATACGAGTTTGACTCAAAATAATTGATCTGATCTCTGGTTGAGATCGGTGATTTTAATCAAAAGATTTGGGGGCATTCTAGCATAACTCAATCAGTTACACGTTTTTAAATGTATAAGATTTCACAAGCTTATAAAATTCATGCATAAAACTTTGTTAAAAATGATGCATCAGTTATGATGTAACACTATTTTTGTTGAGTGTTTGAAAACCCTTATGCAACCGTTTGTTTTATATAACTCTGAGCAACGAAAAAAAGTTGAATTTGTACCTCGCAAAGAAGGTCACATCGATATGTACGTCTGCGGTATGACCGTTTACGACTACTGTCATATCGGACATGCTCGAGTTATGGTTGCATTTGACTACATTATCCGTTTTTTGCGTAGTCAAGGCTGGAAAGTCCGCTACATTCGCAACATTTCCGATATTGATGACAAAATCATCAAACGTGCGAATGAGAATGGTGAAACAATCCAACAGCTCACCACGCGTTTCATCGATGCCATGAATGAAGATGCAGCGAACTTAGGCTGTTTAGCACCAGATGAAGCACCTAAAGCGACTGAATATATTGACCAGATGCA
>NZ_BAAAMR010000345.1:0-625 GCF_039529375.1 Actinomadura napierensis | reverse complement strand
AAAGATTTAGAATATTGGACAGATTTAGCGCAAATTCTTGAGCGTGGTTTTTTTGACGGTATTTTTATTGCAGATGTGCTTGGTATTTATGACGTTTATCATCAAAGTGCTGAACATGCTTTAACAGGTGCAGTACAAGTTCCAGTCAATGATCCGCTACAGATTGTGCCAGCGATGGCAGCCGTCACAAAGCACTTGGGTTTTGGTGTCACGACTTCTATTTCCTTTGAACATCCTTATCCTTTTGCTAGAGGTATTAGCACGCTAGACCATTTAACCAAAGGGGGAGTTGGTTGGAATATCGTGACGTCTTATTTGGAAAGCGGTTCGAAAAACTTGGGCCTAAAAACTCAGGTTAACCATGACAATCGTTATGATATTGCTGATGAATACTTAGAAGTCCTTTACAAGCTTTGGGAAGGCTCTTGGGAAGAAGGTTCGGTACTTCGTGACCGTGAAAGCGGTATCTTTGCTGACCATAAAAAAGTGCATCCAATTCAGCATGAAGGTAAATACTTTACTGTACCGGGCATCCATATTTGTGAGCCATCACCGCAGCGAACACCAGTACTTTACCAAGCAGGCGCATCTTCACGCGGGCAGAAGTTTGCCAGTCAAAATGCTG
>NZ_BAAAMR010000344.1:0-626 GCF_039529375.1 Actinomadura napierensis | reverse complement strand
CATTAACTCAATTAGGCCACTAATCGCGCTCAATAATTTGGCTGAAAGCTCATCTTTTTCTTCTGAGCTAAATATATTTTGATGGTATTGATTCAGCATGCTCATATGAAAATGCATGCCACTACCAGCCTTTGCCAAGTTTGGTTTCGCCATGAAACAAGCGGTTAAGTCATGCTTTCTTGCGACTTGTTTTACAATTCTTTTTAAAGCATTAATTTGATCGCAGAGTTTTAAAATGTCATGGCTGTGTTGAAGATTTAATTCGTATTGTCCAGGGGATGATTCCGCAACAATTGCGGTAATTTCAATTGATTGTAGTAAGGCTGCTTTTTCAACTTCATCTAGGACTTGTTGATAGTTATTTGGCGCATCTATATCAAAACATTGGTTTTCTGAACATGTCTCGAATTGATGCTGAGGTGAGAAAAGGTAAAACTCTAGCTCGGCAGCCATGACAGGGAAATAATTATTAGCATGTAACTGATTTAATAATTTTTTTAATATATTACGTGGTTCATAGCGACAGTCTGAACCATCTTCTTCTTGCATGGATAGGTAAAGCTGAGCATTTAATTCTGGGGATAAGGCACTGGGTTGCAAGCTGTCTAAAATGGGCAGGCAAAGTC
>NZ_BAAAMR010000343.1:0-627 GCF_039529375.1 Actinomadura napierensis | reverse complement strand
GATTGCTGACCGTAGGTGGTATTGAGCTGTTGTTTCTCAGTCAGAAGCTGTAATACAAAGGCCGTAGAAGACAGCGCAAGCGCAAAACCAATCACAAAGCTGGCAGCAAGCTGTTGTTGAAATAGCAGCAATACGGTGAGCATAAGAATTATGCCCGTAATCACGACCTGTAAACTTCCCATCACAAATATAGAGTCACGCATTTCCCACAAACGTTGTGGGCGGAGCTCTAGACCAATCAGGAACATAAGTAAAATGACCCCAAATTCAGCCAACTCCATAATGGCCTCAGGGTCATGGGCAATAATTAACACACTCTGGCCAAGAAGTATGCCCGTAAATAAATAACCTAAAACTGTTGCAATCCCTAGGCGTTTGCCCAAAGGGACTAAAATCAGAGATGCTCCAAGAAAAATAGTTGCTTGCAGTAGGAATGACATTCATTGCCCCGAATGTATTGATCTTTTGTAAGTGTAAAGGGAAAAAGTGTTCTTCACACCATGATATTCAAATCATCTAACTAAATTCTTGCGGGTCAACATCAATTGAGAGTCTGAGTTGATGCTGTCTTGGCGCATGAACCAATTGAGCCCACCATTGTCTTAAGTAAAAATGCAGACGAGCGCG
>NZ_BAAAMR010000342.1:0-627 GCF_039529375.1 Actinomadura napierensis | reverse complement strand
CCGGCCGCGGGAGGCGCGGGCCCCCCCGCCGGCCGCGGCGCCGATGGAGCCGCCGTCCGCGCCGCCGATCTCATCGCCGGTCGCGCCGCCGGTCGCGCCGCCGGGGCCCGCGCAGGCGCACGGGCACGACCCGTCGGTGCCGCCGCCCGCGCCGTCCGATCCGTTCGGGGTCCACGCGCAGGCGCCCGCCCCGCCTCCGCCGCCCGGCCCCGCGCCCGGTCCTGCGCCGTCTCCGGTGCGGGCCGAACGGGCGGGGATGGAGAACCCGCTGGGCTCGGATGTCCCGCCGCCCAGAATCGCGCCGCCGCCCCCGCCGGCCGCTGAGCCGCGTCCGCCGGAGCCGGCGCCCGAGCCCGTGCGGCCGGCTCCCGCCGCGGTGGAGGAGCCCCGCTGGCCGTCGGATCCGGCGGCGGACGAGCCGCGCTGGCCGTCGGAGCCCGCGTCTCCGGCCGCGTACGCCCCGGCGACGCAGCTGGACACCGACGCGTTCCGCACCATGCTGGACCAGGGTCCGGCGTGGCCGGGTGCGCCGATGCCGCCGGCCGCGCCCGACCGACCGCCGGCCGCGCCGGCGCCGGTGCCGGTGCCCGAGCCGGTCCCCCCCGGCCCGCCGGCGCCGGGCGCCGG
>NZ_BAAAMR010000341.1:0-629 GCF_039529375.1 Actinomadura napierensis | reverse complement strand
AGATATAAAAAGTCAGCTCGAAGACTGGAAACCTGCCATTGCCTATGCACGTAGCCTAGACAAAATTGACCCAAACCGCGTAGTTATATGGGGGACTTCTTTCGGTGGAGGCCATGTGCTGGCAACAGCTGCCAATGATAACCGGCTTGCTGCTGTTATATCACAATGCCCCTTCACTGATGGTTTCTCATCTAGCATGGCAATGAACCCGATAACGACCCTCAAGCTCATGGGACTCGCTTTAAAAGACAAGATTGGATCAATACTCGGCGCCAAGCCAGTCATGGTACCTCTTGCAGCACCATCAGGACATACAGCATTAATGAATGCACCTGATGCTTATTCAGGTTATCTCGCACTCATGCCTTCAGGTTCAAATATTCCAAACTATGTCGCTGCACGTTTTGTACTCGACATCATACGCTATTACCCGGGTCGTAAGACATCACGTATTCAAGCGCCCGTGTTGTTTTGTGTCTGTGATACCGACTCTGTTGCCCCCTCAAAAACAACATTGCGTCATGCGAGCCATACACCCAATCATGAAATTAAGCACTACGCCGATGGTCATTTTGAAATTTACGTTGGAGAAGCTTTTGAGCGTGTTGTTCGTGATCAGATCGACTTTC
>NZ_BAAAMR010000340.1:0-630 GCF_039529375.1 Actinomadura napierensis | reverse complement strand
CACTATCAATATCTGAGGCTTGCATAGTACGAATCATGAGTTTCAACACATTTTTAGATTTCAAAGTAAACGTATTATAGAAACTTAAATAGAAAAAACGAGTAAAAAAAAGAGCAATTAAATTGCTCTTTTCCAGTCAGTTTTTTTAAAGACCTAATTTTTCACGCCAAGTGGCCAATAAAGCTGTCGTATCCGAATCATTTGGATGGAATTTTGGTCTTAAGAAATCTAATAATTCTGGAATTTGACGAGTCATAAAACCTTTACGGCCATACATGAACTTAAGCATGTATTTGGTATCTTTCCATGTTAATTTATCATCAGTCTTAAGTAACTTAGCAGTAAAATAAGACTGAGTAGCAAAAATTAAGGCCATTGCAATGATTAAAGCAGTTGAACGCATAAAATAAGCTTTTGGCCCCTGCCCATACATATTGGTATAGACATCAAACGCTACAGCTTTGTGTTCATTTTCTTCTACCGCATGCCACATCCATAAGTGATACATAGTGTCATCTTGGAACATGGCTTGAATTTCAGGGTTTTGTAAAAGCTCAGCCGCAATAGTTGAGGTAAAATGTTCTAACGCACAGGTACCTGTTAAATCAATCATTTCTTTTGTATAACCAA
>NZ_BAAAMR010000339.1:0-631 GCF_039529375.1 Actinomadura napierensis | reverse complement strand
TTGATTTGATGGCTAGTTAATAAAGTACCTGTGAAGTATTCAGGAACCATACGTCCTGTATTACTTGCAAGGACTGGTAAGTCGAGTACTTGAGTACCGTAACGTACTGTTGTATTCGAGAAACGTGCCTTAACGCTGCCACCACCACGAGCCCAGTGGTCGTAAGCTGAACCATCGTTGTGTTTTGGAATCATTTGGTTTCCAGCGTTTTTGTTTTCGCCAATTTTAAATGATCCATCACCAACAACGCCTACACCGAAACCAACGATACCAGGGGTAAAGCCAGATTCGATACTTACAATTGCTGATTGAGCAACTGAGCTGGTATCTTTCGCGCCCTGTTTTTTGTCACGGCTGATGTAACCTGTACGGAAGAGAATAGAACCGTTCGCATCTTCAACAAATCCTTTTGCCTCACTTTGCTCGCTTGCCTGAGCTGAGGAAATTATTGCCGCAGAAATGAGAACTGCTAATGTAAGTTTTTGTGCTTTTAGCATATTTAAAGAACCTCATAAAAACGATAAATCCTGTGCCTTGTTATTGTTCAGGGCCTAGGATTTCCATCAATTGTATAAGTAATCTATAAAAAAGATATATTTTTGTTCATTTTATTTTATATATGCTATGCAGG
>NZ_BAAAMR010000338.1:0-631 GCF_039529375.1 Actinomadura napierensis | reverse complement strand
ACGTTCTTGAGGAAGGGAAAGCATGACTGGACTATTAATTGGCACGCCACGTTCAAAGGTCATACATAAGACTTGATCGGTACAGTATTCATCTACAATTGTAGGGACGATATAGCGCTCATCATCTTTTAAACGCTCAGCAAAGCGACGTGTTGTGGCTGCCTCTACGTGATAATTGACTTCACGATGCATCATTTCACGTACTTCATCGAACCACTGATCAAACTCACGAGTTTGAGGGACCATACGTGTAAGCTTAAGCATGTTTTTAAACAGGCTCATATCGGAGTCAATTGCATTCGCAACACCAGGGTATTGAATTTTTAAAACTAACTCTAAACCGTCTGACTTACGTGTTGCGCGATGAACTTGTGCCAGAGAAGCCGTACCGATAGGCTCATGGTCAATTGTTAGATCATTTAACTTAGAACCTAATTGTTCTTGTAAATGAGGTTTAATTGCTGGCCAGTCTAAAGCAACAGTTTGGTTATTTAAGGTATTTAAAGCTTGAGTAATTTCTTCAGGTAAAAAATGTTCACCATAAAGCGCCATCATTTGGCCAATCTTGACAATAGAACCTTTTAGTTTGCCAATTTCAGAAACAAGATAATTAGCTTGCTCGCTCATTGCC
>NZ_BAAAMR010000337.1:0-633 GCF_039529375.1 Actinomadura napierensis | reverse complement strand
TGCGCGCTGTACCAGTAGGCCGGCGCGTCGCCGTTCAAGTCGCTGTCCGCGTACTCGCGCACCATGACGGCCACGCGGCCAGTGGTCGGCTCCACGAAGCCAGGCGGGTAGGGGAGGGTCTGCTTTGCCATGTCAAAGCCCTTTCGGTTTGTAGATCGAAACGAAGTAGGTGATCGCGGTCAGTGCCGCGAAGTACGCCAGGAACGACCAGCCGGCATACACGCCAGGCGTGTTCCAGTGGTAGAGCATCCGCACGAACTGGAAGAAGGTGATGATCGCCAGCACCCACTTGAGCACCGGCCAGACCAGCACGGTCGCCACCCATACGAACTTGCCCAGGCCGGCCACCAGGCCCCGGCCTTCGGCCTTGGGTGCGGCAGGCCCAGCAGCGGGCGCGGCAGGCTGCCCCGGCCCGGGAGCCGGCGGCTTGCTCGCCCTGGGGAACTTGACGATGTTGGACATGGCTTGACCCTCCACGCGGTTACGTGTTGAATGCTGGATGCTCCCACTCGGAAGCATGGTTACGGTGTGCCAGCACCAGGCCAAGCGGCCCGGATCACTCCGGGGCGTTCCTCCACCTGGGGCCGTCGAACGTGTGGAATGGCGTCATTGCAGCGTGGCTCCGCTCATGCG
>NZ_BAAAMR010000336.1:0-633 GCF_039529375.1 Actinomadura napierensis | reverse complement strand
CTTTGTTATGCAAACAACATACCACGTAAAATGGGGCTTGTAAGCATAAATGCAACACAAATAAAGTAAGATAATTTTTATTTTTCGGCATTCTCATCTAGAATATGCCACGTATTTATCTGACTCATTTTGATGCTTGCGCACAGGAGCGTTTTTTTATGTCCAACCTCACATTGTCCCAATTTTTACAACAAGAAAAAGGGAATCTTACACCTGAGTTGGCTCAAGTCATCGACACAATTGCTGCGACTTGTAAAACCATTGATCAAGCCTTACAAAAAGGTGCCTTGGCTGGAATTTTGGGTAGCGCAGGTAACGAAAATGTTCAAGGTGAAACACAGAAAAAACTTGATGTGATTTCTAATGACTATTTAATCGATGCTTTAAAAGTCCATCCTCACGTCGGTGGTCTTGCATCTGAAGAACTTGATGATTTTACACCAGCACAAGAAAACGGCGAATACTTGGTTCTATTTGATCCATTAGATGGTTCAAGCAACATTGATATCAACATGTGTGTCGGAACAATCTTCTCGATTCTTCCTGCCAAAAATGCGGTTACACAAGCACAAGATTTCATGCAGGCAGGTACTCAACAAGTTGCTGCTGGCTATGTGTTATATGGCCCATCAA
>NZ_BAAAMR010000335.1:0-635 GCF_039529375.1 Actinomadura napierensis | reverse complement strand
CACGCTTAGTGACAAGAAAAGGTGAACTGGGCTTAGCAGCGGAAGACCCGCAAGATCCACCGACTACTTTGGCTTATGATGAACTGAGTGTAATTGCGAAAAGTATTTCAGAAGGCTTATTGTTCCGTGTCGATGTAAAAACACCTGATATTGGTACAGGATATGCGAATGTTATTATTAATCCTTACCAATCATCTATGCCGATGCATGGAGAGGTAGCTTTTAACGATGTACAGTTAAAAGTGTTAAAACCATTCATTCAAGATGTACGTTCAATGAGTGGTACCTTAGCCTTAGCTGGCAAAGTGAATGGTACTTTGACCCAGCCACAGTTTACGGGCGAAATGCGTTTGAAAAACGGGGCAATCAGTATGATTTCCCTGCCGGTTAATTTAACCAATGTACAGGTGTATTCATCTATTCATCAGGACATGGCAACAATTGATGGTGCATTCAATAGTGGACAAGGTGTAGGGTTACTTAAAGGTAGTTTTGACTGGAAAAATGCACCGCGTCTACAGTTAAACTTAAAAGGTGATAACTTACTTGTACGTCAAGCTCCATTAATTACGGCCATTGCAAATCCGAATTTGACACTTGATATGTATCCTTTTGATAAGCGTTTAAGCTTGAAA
>NZ_BAAAMR010000334.1:0-637 GCF_039529375.1 Actinomadura napierensis | reverse complement strand
AAAATATATATTATAAAAACATAGAGTACAGTGACGATTTTTAACTTTATAAAACTCCCTAAAAATCCTCATTTAGACATTTTGAGACTCAAGCGAGTTTGAGCTTGTTTCTTTAAATACCCATAGGGCAAAACAAAATATGATCACGATGAGTAGACCTAAACTTTGACCATGACCCAAGAGATAAAACGCAACATCTGGGATAGTCTGAATGGCTTTGTAGTCAAGAATTGGCTCTAGCCAAAAGTATGCAAATGGAACAGCAATTAAAAATTGTGTTGTAAACTCAATATGATTGCGTGTTAAAAAGCCCAAAATAGCTGCTGTGAGAATATAGATAACAATCCTTACCGAGACTTCGTATGATGTTGTCATATCTAGTGCAAAGATGGTCTGACACTTAAATGCCAGTAATAAAACACCGATAAAAGCGAACATCGCCAAGAGCTTTAAAAGCTCATCAATATAATTGTTATTGCTCATGTTTTGCTCAATTTTAAGTATTAAAAATTATAAATTTTGACTGAATATAGATCAGAAAATAGCTCTCTACATTGACATAATATGACATTTTTTGTCAGTTAAGTATTTTAATAAGGCTACTAAAATAGTTGTTATGCGGTTTGTTCTACTGATC
>NZ_BAAAMR010000333.1:0-637 GCF_039529375.1 Actinomadura napierensis | reverse complement strand
TTCATTGGTGTATCTACAAAAGCTGAAAAAATGACTGAGTGGGGAATTGCTCCTGAAAATCAGTTGTTGCTTTGGGACTGGGTAGGTGGACGTTATTCTCTTTGGTCTTGTATTGGTTTCCCTATAGCCCTAACGATTGGTATAGATGGCTTTCAACAGCTTTTGGCTGGCGCACATGCTGTTGATGAACACTTTCAAAATACAAACTTTGAGCAAAATATACCGGTTCTCATGGCATTACTCGGTATCTGGAATAATAATTTTTTAAATATTCAAACCCATGCGGTATTACCTTATGACGGAAGATTAAAGTATTTTGCTGCCTATTTGCAGCAGCTTGAAATGGAGTCTAATGGTAAGTCGGTACAACGTGATGGCCAAAAAGTTGAATTAGATACTTGTCCGATTGTATGGGGTGAGGTTGGTCCAAATGCCCAACATGCATTTTATCAGCTACTTCATCAAGGAACACAGGCAGTAAGCTGTGATTTCATTGCACCGATCCAACGTTATAATGCAGATCACTTTACGTATGTGGAGAATGCTGAGGCATTGATTGAACAACATCACCTCGCATTATCAAATTGTTTGGCGCAATCACGTTTATTGGCTTTTGGCAATGAAGCTTTGGATTCAG
>NZ_BAAAMR010000332.1:0-641 GCF_039529375.1 Actinomadura napierensis | reverse complement strand
ATATTTAATAGTTACAAGAAAGTTAAAATTTAATAGAAATTAAGCTATATATTTAAATAAAAGCTTTGCATAATAAATAAAAAGCACTTTATTCAATGAATGGGAGAGATTAAATGAAAGCATTTCTCGTACTTGATGAGCTGAATCAGTTTCATTGGGCGATGCTTAAATCTGTCCTATTGATTTTAGCATTATTACCTATTGCTGAAGTTTCATTAAAGCTATGGTTGAGTACTGAGGGAAGTAGCCAAATCATGATTGGTTTCTTTGCCTTAAGTATTGTAAGCGCTTGGTTAATGGTGAGCTTCTTTACCGCATTAAAAACGAGTGTATGGCAAACTAAACAGATGGCTTCTAAATACGAACAATTGCTTTTTAAAGCTTATCGTTATGTGCCGATGGTTTTTTTATCCAGTTTAGTTGCTTATTTATCTTTGCAATTATCGATTGCTTTTTAATCTTATTTTAAAACAGAATTTTTAAATAAAACGTAGACTCAACATCTACGTTTTATTTTTTAACTGGACTTAAAACAGGGTGTTTCTTCATTTGTACATATTATATGCTTCAAATCAGCAATTTAAGAACATGAGAAATATGAAATGGAACAAATCGAGTGGAATGAATTTTTAAAAGTAGAA
>NZ_BAAAMR010000331.1:0-646 GCF_039529375.1 Actinomadura napierensis | reverse complement strand
TTTTTCACGAGGTCTAGGATTTTTCTCATCAGGCTTTGAAATTGTATTGGTCAGGTCTTTGTTGACATCAATCATGTGATCGTTAATAGGATCAAATTTTTTCACTCTAGTGATAAAAAAACGAGTCTTATTGTCATCTAGCCAAATTCCTTCTGCTTCAAGAAAAAGCTTTGTAGGATGTGGCGGATATACAATGGGGTATCTTATGCCTGTGCCATGCTGAAGATGATGAAACTCAGTAACTTCCATACTTCGTTGAATTTTATCGACTATCGTCTGCACATATGGATTTAAGGCTAGATTAGCCAGAAATATAATTGCTGTTTCGCCAATATCTTCATATGGCTTTCTGATTTTTATTTTATATTCAATATTATCATTCTCAACTTCTGTTGTATAAGATTCTAAAAAGCGGTTAATGATAGATTGGCCTGAAGTGCTTAATAAGAGTCCCCGAATATCCTTCCGATTGACGAATAAGCTATGCAAAATATGGATTGATGATGTGATGACTTGAGTTCCATCATTGGAATGCATTAGGCAATGATTCACTTTGCGATATGAATCATTGGTATATTTGGTAAATGGATAGCCTTGAAGAACATAATCAACTTTATTTGGGAGGAAATAGTTTTTTAAAGGAATG
>NZ_BAAAMR010000330.1:0-647 GCF_039529375.1 Actinomadura napierensis | reverse complement strand
ATTTTTTGTAGTTGTGAACGAGATTTAAATTTCTCTTGAGCAGCTTCTGCAACTTCTTTTGGTACTGCATAAACATCGGTTGGTGTGCACATAAACATTAAGCTGGTATCAGGTTTATGTTCACTCACATATTGCATAATACTGTCCATTGCCATAGAAACACGGACATGTTTTTCTCCGTCTAAATAAGCAATAGCAGCCAAGTGTAATTTTTGAGGAAATTGAACTAACCATTGGGCAATTTCTGGTATTTGCGTTAATAAATTAGCACCCAATTTATCTCTCAATGCTGAAGCTTTTGCCGAAGAGTCAATTTTTTCAATACTTGGTGCAATAAGCGTTGCGTTTCCTTGCTGGATTGTATTTAGAATTTTCCCCCAAACTCGTGGGTTTGGTAAATCTATTGCAACAATATTCGCATTCCATCTTGCTAGCCAAGGTAATGGTCCTGCTTCTGAGGCTGCACCAAATAACACCATCGTACGGTCAGATAAATCAAACCATTCAGGATGAGCAGCAGCTTCGCGTAAAGCCTTAGCATGGCTTGGTTCAATAATACCTGCATTTTCCCATTTTTGAATTTGGTCAAGTAAGCTTTGCCCGCTCAGTTTTTGACCTTTATATGTAACATACCATTCTGGTGCAGC
>NZ_BAAAMR010000329.1:0-648 GCF_039529375.1 Actinomadura napierensis | reverse complement strand
CATCTTTTGGCGCTGGCTATTCAGTAGGTTCGATTGTTGTACAAAAGCATGTTGCTTAAGTTACTAGATTAATTAAAAACGCTCGTAAGAGCGTTTTTTTATGGCACAAAAATAATAAAGCGAGCCAAAATTAGCCCGCTTTAGTTGAATCAAAAATAATTAAAACTTTTTAGTGTAGTTTACAAACAAGCGATCTTCACCAAAGTCATTGCCATGTTTTACGTTGTAATCAATTCGAATATATTGCAGGGCAAAGCCTTTTAACAATGGCTGCTGAAACGCATAGTTTAAAATCACATTCGACTCGGTTTCGTGGTTTTTCTCGCCATTGGCTGCTTTAAAGTCATGACCGTAAACATATTTCACCATTGCGTTTAAGCCCGGAACGTAATCTTTAAAGTCATAGCCATACATGACATGGTAGGACTTTTCATCTTCTTTGAAAAAGCCTGTGGCATTCCAGTTAATGAAATAAGTTTCTGGTAAGAAGCCATCTGGTAGCGGGTAAGCCGACTCACCAATAATTTGTTGGTAACCCAAACCAAAGGTATGGTTTTTTATTTTAACTGTTTCAAGTAAACCAATGTTCTGGGCATCAATATCAAAGGTATTGCCGTCATCTTTCGCATTAAAGTATTTAAATTTGGA
>NZ_BAAAMR010000328.1:0-651 GCF_039529375.1 Actinomadura napierensis | reverse complement strand
CGCCACTAATTTAAATCTAGTCCTCCCTAACCCTCCTTTTATTCAGGAGGGTTTTCCACAATAATGGAACTATCTCTCCACCTTGAGAAATAGAGGGGGATGAAAAAGGATTAAAGTTAAGGAACAAATTAAAAATGAATATTTTAGTTTTAGGTAGTGGTGGTCGTGAGCATGCTTTAGCATGGAAAATCGCGCAAGATGCCAAAGTTACTCAAGTTTTCGTTGCGCCTGGTAACGCAGGAACTGCAACAGAACCAAAATGCGTTAACGTTCAGCTCGATATTTTAGACAACCCGGGAATTATTGCTTTTGCTAAAGAAAATAATGTTGAACTGATTGTTGTTGGCCCAGAAGCGCCATTAGTAAATGGTGTTGTTGATGCTGCACGTGAAGCAGGCGTAAAAATTTGGGGACCTACTCAATATGCAGCACAGCTTGAAGGCTCAAAAGCATTTGCTAAGCACTTTTTAAAACGCCACAACATCCCAACTGCTTTTTATGAAGTATTTACGGAAGTTGATGCAGCAAAAGCTTATGTTGAAAAAAATGGTGCACCAATTGTAATTAAAGCTGACGGTCTTGCGGCTGGTAAAGGCGTTATCGTTGCAATGACCAATGAAGAAGCTTTTGCAGCAATTGATGACATGCTTG
>NZ_BAAAMR010000327.1:0-651 GCF_039529375.1 Actinomadura napierensis | reverse complement strand
TATTAATCAATATCTTATCTTTTATTTCTTTTTGGGAAACTGAAATTGTCTAGTTAAAATACAGAAAAAACAGCAAGAAAGTTAATTGTCGGACAATTTCTCAATATGGTTACTATTCTATCGGTTAAAGTACAAACACCAACGTAAAGTGTGTCGGAGGTCTCAAATGGAGATGCCAACATGGTCGTTCTTGGTCATTGCCATAATTATGGCGGTGGTGATAGGAAGAGCAGGAACTTTACTCAGGGAACATCTTAACCGAGTTAATCTTAGCAAAGTTAAGAGACAGAGGATGCAAAGGTCATCGATCAGTCAATAATCTAATTGGTTAATCGATTAATTTCATCAAGTGTCCAGTTTTTAACTGGGTGCGAACGTAGTAAGGAGGTCTCTCATGGAGATTTCAATGTGGATGTTTCTGTTGATTGCAGTAATTATGGCAGTAGTAGTAGGAAGAGCAGGAACTTTACTTAAGGATTATCTAGAACAACAATAATATAAGCCGTTAAAAGCTTATCCCAGTTAATAAGTAGCATGTGCTGAACCGTCGCAATGCTACTTTTTTTTGCCTAAAATTTTTGTTTCCCTGAAAAACTGTCAATTTTATCTGCTGTGAAGTGTGTCAAAGTATAAGCGCTACAATTAGAGTAA
>NZ_BAAAMR010000326.1:0-653 GCF_039529375.1 Actinomadura napierensis | reverse complement strand
GGTTGAGCCAATACTAACCGCGATCGTACCAAATGCCATCGCAAAAATGGTTCCTAACGATGCGCCTAAATAGGTAAAGATAAATGGCTTATAAATACCAATCGACTTCGGTAAATATCGTGAATAGTCTGAGGTATAAGGCGAGAAACTAATTTGCCATACCGCACACAAACCAAACATGGCAAACCAGCCTTTCATATTGAAAGAGCCTTTGGCAAGTACATCTGCATTAATATGCGGCACCATAATCATGAGGCCGATGAGCAACGAACCACCCATAAACCAAGTTCCAATTTTATTGAACTTATGAATAAAGTGATAACCAATCACGCCTATTGTGGTTGCTGCAATTGCACCAATCACGGTCGCAGTCGGCACAGGAATAGCAGGAACAACGGTATGAAGGGTTTTGCCTGACAAAATAATGTTAGAGATGAAAAAACCTAAATAAATGAGGGTAGTAAACAGTACAACCAGCAATGCCCCATAACGCCCGAACTGCGCACGGCTCTGAATCATTTGAGGAATGCCGACCTGTGGGCCTTGTGCAGAGGTTAAAGCTAAAATCGCTGCACCAAAAAAATGTCCGCAGCAGATCGCAAGCAATGCACTTACAATATTGAGGTTAAACGTTAAAATTGACATTGCACCCG
>NZ_BAAAMR010000325.1:0-655 GCF_039529375.1 Actinomadura napierensis | reverse complement strand
AAATGATGGAAGCAATGATAGAACTGAAGGACAATCGCAAGACCGATACACGCCTCTGCCGCAGCAAGGGTTAAAATCAGAATGAACATGACTTGTCCATCTGGTTGTGCCCATACGCTACCCGCAAGAACAAATGCTAACGCTGCAGCATTCATCATGATCTCAAGGCTCATTAACATAAATAGTAGGTTGCGTCGCACCATTACACCGTAAAAACCGAGTGCAAAAAGAATGGTTGCAACAATCAAACCATGTTCTAAAGGGATCTGGCCCATTATTCTTTTTCCTCTTCTGCACCTGGTTCACGTTTACCTAAGTGGTATGCTGCAACAAGGGCTGCTAGCAATAACATCGCGGCAACTTCAACCAACAATAAATAGTGTGTAAAGAGCGCTTGACCAACAACTTTTGGTCCAATTACTTGTGCTCCAAGTGGTGCAGAGATGGTTGTATATTCACCACCAAGCATCCAAACTAAAAGTAAGCCAAGTAAAAAGCTCATGAGTGCTGGATATGCCCAAGCATCCGAAGAAAGCCATTTACGCTCTTGTTCAACTGTGTGTTGCCCTAAGTTAAGCATCATCACAACGAATACGAACAAGACCATAATCGCACCAGCATAAACAATGATTTCGAAGGATGCGGCAAACGACGC
>NZ_BAAAMR010000324.1:0-656 GCF_039529375.1 Actinomadura napierensis | reverse complement strand
CATTGAAAATAAAAAATGAAAATATTTAAAATAAATTTTTATAAAATAATTATTATTTTTACTTTCTTTTAAGTGTGATGAGCATTACACCAAAAATATTAAGAAAACACCCTAGCCACTGGATTGTATTTAAATGCTCATTTAAAAGAAAGACTGAAAAAAGAATAGTAACAATTGGGCTAATAGATGAAATAATAGCTGATTGTGTTGCACCTACATACTCTATACTCAATATTAATAAGAGTGTGGGTAGAACTGTAACAAATAAACCTAAACAGATTCCGTACCAAATAACTTGTACAGGTAAAGAGCTAAGTAGTTGTACAGGATGACTGGTTACCATTAGAAAATGTATAAGTGTGCCAATACAAGCTGCAGATAAAGATAGTCCCGTTAAGTTCCATGAACCAAATTTTTTAATTAATGGTGGGGTAAGTAAGAGGTAGCAAGCAAAAGCAACTGCACTAGCAAATACTAAGCTTGCTCCAAACCAGAAGTTATGTTGATCCGGAAGCGTCTTTTGCTCTTGGAGCATCACAATGACTGTTCCTCCGTAACTTAAGACAAGTGCAAATATCGTTTTTGAACTTAATTTTTGCTTGAGGATAAAACTCGACGCTAAAACGGTCATAGTGGGATATAAAAATAAAAAAATT
>NZ_BAAAMR010000323.1:0-666 GCF_039529375.1 Actinomadura napierensis | reverse complement strand
CTTCAAAACCTTGACGTTGGTGGAAACTTTCTTCTTTACAAATACGTACCATTGCACGTGCATATGGCCCATATGAAGTACGGCAAAGCGCAACTTGGTTCACAATGGCTGCCCCATCGACAAGCCAACCAATTGCAGCGACATCTGCCCAAGTCAAAGTTGGATAGTTAAAGATTGATGAGTATTTCATTTTCCCATTAATCAACTTTTCCATCATGTCATCACGGTCAGCACCTAAGGTTTCTGCCGCGCTATACAGATATAAACCATGACCCGCTTCATCTTGTACTTTCGCGAGCAAAACTGCTTTACGTTTTAAAGTCGGCGCACGAGTAATCCAGTTTCCTTCAGGCAACATACCTACAATTTCAGAATGGCCATGTTGCCCGATTTGACGAATCAATGTTTTGCGGTAGGCATCAGGCATTTGATCCTTAGCCTCGATCGTAATTTCATTGGCAATATTTTGTTCAAATTTCTGGTAATTGTTTTCCATTCTTTTATTCCCTGTAGGTATCACCCTTAAATCTATTTTTCGATACACAAAAAACAAAGTCAACTAATTTTTTTGTATCAAATTAAATCCACAACAACAAACCAATACAAGCTATTGAAATTTATATAATTAAGTTAAATGTAAAAAACTTTTTTACTTTTAAAAATCAA
>NZ_BAAAMR010000322.1:0-669 GCF_039529375.1 Actinomadura napierensis | reverse complement strand
GGCGGTATCCTGCTGATTTCAGTTTAATCTTATATAGATCAACTGATCCTCTCACCTTATTCTTCGGTATCTTAGGGTTATCTAGGATTGCTTCCAGCTTACGAATAAACTGCTCAGCGATTTGTGGGTTAAGTTTGTCAAACTTTTTAAGAGCTGTTTTTGAGAACTCTAGCTCGTAACTCATTAATAGATACCTTCACAGTTTCGTCAGTATCAACTTGCTCGGCTAGTTTAATTAGTTCCTGATCTTCAATTAGATCCATCATGCGTTCATACATTGCTGCCGGAACACAGTAGAATTCTGGATTATTTCTATTCAGAATTGCTACTGCTTCGCCAAAAGCATTTTGTACAACTGCTGTAGGATTCTTTTTTAATTCAGAAACACTAGCCACAAATCGACTATGGATTATGTGGTTCATGACGTTTCTCATTTGATGTGTCCTACATCAATTTGTAGCCAATTGATTAGAACCGTCCTCAGAAAGTTAAGTTTGCTACAGGGTTAACTCAATATAAACAATTTGAAGATCTGTTTCAAGACCTGTTTAACAACCACTTAATAGGTCTTAATAAAAAAGCCACCCTAAAAGGTAGCTTTTTAAATCAGCTTTTTATCCAATATTTGGTGGTACTCGCAGAACCTGTACTGAAGGTACACCCCGATAC
>NZ_BAAAMR010000321.1:0-671 GCF_039529375.1 Actinomadura napierensis | reverse complement strand
AAAAATATTCATTTTTGAATAAAATTAGCTATCCATCTTGGAGTTGGAAAAATGCACCTTCAAAAAAACGTTAAGTACCTGTTAAAAAAATACAGCACTACTACTACAGGTCTTAGTAAAAAGTCTGGAGTACCACAACCTACACTTTTTCGTTGGGAGAATGGGCAATATAAAGAACCAAAGATATCTACCGTTGAAAAATTAGCCTCTTGGGCAGGCTATGATGCCAATACACTGCTCAATAATGACTTAGAAGCCATTGATAATATTAATAATGATTTAGATGAATTGGTGTTAGATAACAATGTAAATCTATCAAATAAAATCAAATTAGATGGAGAGCAAATTCCAGTTATTTCTTGGGTTGCAGCAGGTTCATTTACAGATGTTCAAACAGTATTGAAGGACACTGAAGTACTTGAATGGCTTCCACCAATGAAGAAAGCTGGAAAAAATGGTTATGGACTTATTGTAACTGGTACATCAATGTTACCTAAATTTGAACCAGGTGATCGAATATATGTAAATCCAGACTACCCAGTTTTTGATTTAAAAACCAATGATTTAGTTATTGTTTCTTGTGCTGGTGATACACAAGCTACATTTAAGAGATTAATAATTGAAGATGGAGAAGAAAAATATTTAGAGCCACTAAATACTAAATGGCCTGA
>NZ_BAAAMR010000320.1:0-679 GCF_039529375.1 Actinomadura napierensis | reverse complement strand
ATGTCGCGCGGATCGCGCCGGATCAGAAAGCACGGCCAGCGTTCACGCCGCGCAATCCACGGCTTGAGCGCATCGGCGTAGTAGTGGATGTGGTCGATGACAAAGCCGGTGCGGGTCAGCGTGCGCCGGAGGATCGGCAGAAAATCGACCAGGAACGAAGTAGCGCGTGTGACGACGGCCGGTACGCCGACACGCGCCACGGCCTCGGCCCAGCGCGCGGCCGGCGGTTGGAGCAGGCCGTTGTGCACCGAACCGTGGTAGGTGCCGACCGCCAATGTGAGCCAGCGCTCTAGCTCGCGCAGCGTCAGGGCGGCCTTGTTTTCGGAATCGTAGTCGCCGCGCTGGTCAGGGTTGGAGAAGGTCGTTCCCGGCAGTTCGTCGTGAATCATCTGCATCGCCGTGCCGATGATCCGTTCCACGATGCCGCCATAGTGCGGCTGTCCCAGCGGGCGATAGTCCAGCCGGATGCCATGCTGCTCGCAACCCCGGCGCAGGGCCTCGCTCTTGAACTCGGCCGCGTTGTCTAGGTAGAGCAGCAAGGGCTTGCCGCTCATCTGCCAATCCATTTCCACGTTCAGTCCTTCCAGCCAAGGGCGCTTGTCGCAGGCGACATGCACGAGGCACAGGCCAACCGAAACGGCAGACGGCGCTTCCAGCGTGACGACCATGCCGAGCACGC
>NZ_BAAAMR010000319.1:0-682 GCF_039529375.1 Actinomadura napierensis | reverse complement strand
TATTAGTTTGCTTGATATTTGGCAGTGGGACGAAGCTACTTTTTTAGCCAATACAGAAGGCAGCCCAATACGACGTACAGGTTATCAATCCTTCAAACGTAATATCGCTATCGGTTTAGGCAACGCACCGTACTCAAAAGAAATTGTAGATCAGCTAAACAAAGGCAAAAGTTTACATGACGAAATCGTCAATGTGCATATTGATTGGGCAATTGAACAGCAACTTAATCAACTTTAGCTATCAAATTAAAAAAATGATGTTTTTTGCCCTATAGCTTTAATACGAATTCTGTATGATTATGTACAGTGAATTAATGCCATCATCATGGATATGACAATGACTCTACGTAATGATTGGACTCGTGAAGAAATCCAAGCTCTATATGAACAACCTTTTTTGGATTTAGTTTTTAAGGCTCAACAAGTACACCGTGAGCACTTCACTGCCAATACAATTCAGGTCAGCACCCTTTTATCTATTAAAACGGGTAAATGTCCTGAAGATTGCAAATATTGCTCTCAATCTGCACATTACGATTCAAAATTAGAAGCAGAAAAACGTATTGCTGTTGAAAAAGTAATTAGCGAAGCAAAAGCTGCAAAAGATTCAGGTTCATCTCGTTTTTGTATGGGTGCTGCTTGGCGTAACCCTCATGAGCGTGATATGCCTTATGTTTTAGAA
>NZ_BAAAMR010000318.1:0-682 GCF_039529375.1 Actinomadura napierensis | reverse complement strand
GTGTATTTTCAGAAACAAGGAATTGATGATGAATACGCAATTCAACTTCACCAATCACATTTAAATTCGAAGTTTTAAAACAATCTAAAGTATGGTTTACGATACCTTCAGATGAGTTTTCAACCGGAACTACACCGTAATGCGCACTACCCGCTTCTACTTCACGGAATACTTCATCAATAGTTGGTAGCGGACGAACAACCGCATCTTTACCAAAATGTTTAAGTACGGCAGATTGAGTAAAAGTACCTTCTGGGCCTAAAAATGCAATACTTTGCGGAGCTTCTAAAGCAAGGCAAGCAGACATAATTTCACGGAACAAACGGGCCATAGTTACGTCAGATAAAGGCCCTTGATTGCGCTCCATAACTTTACGTAAAACTTGTGCTTCACGTTCAGGACGATAAAACAAAGGATTCTCTTCAGAAGCAAATTTAGCTTTCGCAACAGCTTCAGCAAGGCTTGCGCGGCGATTTAATAACTCTTGAATCTGTTGATCTACGCTATCAATATCTTCGCGAATTTGTTCTAAACTAAGAGAAGTCGTTTTGTTTTGATCATCGTTGATCATTGGAAGGCAGCCTCAGCAAAATCATCTTTTAAACGAGAGTATAACAATAGTCGGGTTTGATTTGTTTGGGAATATGGGTGTATGGGCTTTTTTGATTAATCTGGCTCGAAC
>NZ_BAAAMR010000317.1:0-683 GCF_039529375.1 Actinomadura napierensis | reverse complement strand
CATTGACCATTTAACCAATTGAGTTTTTCAACGTCAAAAATTGGTCCACCTAGTGATACGCGTTGAATATCAAAGTTATCCATCATGTCTTGTAATGTGAAAACTTCTCTTTCATCCGGCATTGACCAACCCATACGGCCTAAATAGTTGAGTAAGGCTTCTGGTAAAACGCCGATATCACGGTAGTAGTTAATTGAGGTCGGATTTTTACGTTTAGATAACTTCGATTTATCTGGATTACGAAGCAACGGCATATGGCAAAGCGTTGGCATTTCCCAACCAAAGTATTGGTAAAGCAATTGATGCTTCGGTGCAGATGGAAGCCATTCTTCTCCACGCAATACATGAGTGATTTCCATTAAATGGTCATCAACAACGTTAGCTAAATGGTAGGTTGGTAAACCATCTGTTTTAAGAAGCACTTGCATATCGACTTGTGCCCAAGGAATTTCAACTTCACCACGGAGTAAGTCGTTAAATTTACACACGCCTTCTTCAGGCACTTTCATACGGATAACATGAGGTTCACCCGCTTCAAGACGTCGAGCTACTTCTTCTTGAGACAGCTTTAAACCACGACCATCGTATTTTGGTGTTTCGCCACGAGCTTGCTGCTCGGCACGCATTTGGTCAAGTTCTTCTGCTGTAGCAAAACAATAAAAAGCATGACCTTTTTCAACAAG
>NZ_BAAAMR010000316.1:0-687 GCF_039529375.1 Actinomadura napierensis | reverse complement strand
CACCAAAGAACTCAAGGTAAGCACCCACTACGCGCTCTTTACGCAAGAACTCGGTTAAAGCAAGTACGATATCTGTTGCAGTAATGCCTGCCTGACGCTGACCAACCAACTCAACACCAATAATGTCTGGCAGACGCATCCAAGATGCACGGCCCAACATTACGTTTTCAGCTTCTAAACCACCTACACCCACAGAAATTACGCCCAAGGCGTCTGTATGTGGTGTGTGTGAGTCTGTACCGACACATGTATCTGGGAATGCTACGCCATCACGCGCCTGAATCACCGGAGACATTTTCTCTAGGTTAATCTGGTGCATAATGCCGTTCCCCGCAGGGATCACATCGACATTTTTAAATGCAGTTTTGGTCCACTCAATAAAGTGGAAACGGTCTTCGTTACGACGGTCTTCAACAGCACGGTTTTTTGCAAAAGCGTCTGGGTCAGCACCACCGTATTCCACTGCTAAAGAGTGGTCGACAATGAGCTGTGTTGGTACAACTGGGTTAACTTTAGATGGGTCGCCGCCCTTCTCAGCAATCGCATCACGCAAACCTGCAAGGTCAACCAATGCAGTTTGACCCAAGATGTCATGGCACACCACGCGCGCTGGATACCAAGGAAAGTCCAAGTCCTGACGGCGTTCAATCAACTGCGTTAAATAAGCAGTTAAGTTCTCGGCATCGG
>NZ_BAAAMR010000315.1:0-692 GCF_039529375.1 Actinomadura napierensis | reverse complement strand
TGCTGCGGATCCTGGTCGACCGCCGCCGGTCCCTCGGCGATGACCACACCCGGATGATCGCCCAGTTGCATCGGCTGCTGCTGGAGCTCATCCCCGGCGGGGCCAAGAAGAACCTGTCGGCTGCCCCAGGCCAAAGCCTTGCTCGCCAAAGTCCGCTGCCGCGACGCCGCCGGCAAGATGCGACGCCGGGTTGCCGCAGAGCTGATCAGCGACCTCGAACGCATCTACCGGCGTTCCAAACAGGCCGACAAGGAGCTCAAGGAACTGGTCGCCGCCACCGGCACCACCCTGATGGACCTGCACGGCATCGGCCCCTCCGGCGCCGCACGCCTGCTGGTCAAGCTCGGCGACATCACCCGGTTCCCCAACCGGGCGCACTTCGCCTCCTGGAACGGCACGGCCCCTATCGATGCATCTTCCGGCGACCAAATCCGGCATCGGCTGTCGCGGGCAGGCAACCGGCAGATCAACCGGACGCTGCACATCATGGCCACCGTCCAGCTCCGCAACCCCACCGAGGGGCACGCCTACTTCGACCGCAAGACAGCCTCGGGCAAAACGTCGATGGAAGCGATGCGGTCCCTCAAACGCCGCCTGTCCGACATCGTCTACCGGCGCATGCTCGACGACGCACTCAGAGATTCGACGACGAGCCCGGGAGGGCACCGGGGAACGACTACTGACTCCAGCGC
>NZ_BAAAMR010000314.1:0-693 GCF_039529375.1 Actinomadura napierensis | reverse complement strand
GATATTCAAACGGCTTTTGATGGCATCACGTATCAAAAAGGTGCGGCTGTTTTAAATATGTTTGAAAGCTATTTAGGCGAAGAAAAATTCAAACAAGGAGTGCGTAATTATATTAATAAGCACCAATATGGTAATGCGACAGCTAATGATTTAATTAGCGCTTTAGCAGAGCAGTCTGGACAAGGTGAGCGCTTTACTAGAGCGATGAAAAGTTTTCTTGATCAACCAGGTGTGCCTTTAATTAACACCGCATTACAGCAAGAAGGCAATAAAGTCTTTTTAAATGTGAAGCAAAGCCGTTATTTACCTGTGGGCTCAAAAGGTGATGCAAGAAGCCTCTGGGGTGTACCGTTATGTGTACGTTATGAAGTTCCAAATGCAGGTAGTAAAGTGCAATGTGAATTGGTAGACCAAGCAGAAGCCAAGATTGAACTCAAAGGTGCCAGCCTTGGCAGTTGGTATATTCCAAATGCAGATGCGGCAGGATACTATCAATTTAGTTTGCCACAGAAAGAATTTACTCGTCTGACTGCTGCTACAGAAAAGCTTTCTAACACTGAACAGTTGGCTTATGCCTATGCAATTTCAGCTGCATTTAACCACGGTGATATTAATTTATTGGCTGTCGTAGATGCTGCGAAGAAATTTGCCAATTCGAATAGCCGACAAATTAGTACAGCGATGTTTTTCCAG
>NZ_BAAAMR010000313.1:0-694 GCF_039529375.1 Actinomadura napierensis | reverse complement strand
CTTCTGCAAGCGGACCTGAGCCTGTAATAGCTCAGCCTGCATTGCAGTGTTTTCACGGCGCAGTTGTGTTTCAAATTTAGTTTGTTGATTCAGCCATTCTCTCGACAGTACCGGATAACTTGCAAGTGCATATATTGGATTATATGCAGCGTACAAGACATCCCTTGCTGGCTGAATTACATAAGGCATGCGCCAATCAAAGAACAGCACCACCAAGCATGTAATGACCGCAATAATGAACGAGCGGAAAGATGGCGGGTGTCTTGAAAAAATATTCGGTTGCACCGCCTAATCCTTAAACTTAACCGACGAAAAGCATGTCATGGTTCGGGTTGTCGAAGAATTCCAATACTTTACCACCACCACGGGTTACACAAGTAAGAGGGTCTTCAGCAACAACAACTGGTAAACCGGTTTCTTGAGCTAATAATTTATCAAGGTTACGAAGTAACGCTCCACCACCTGTCAACACAATACCGCGCTCAGCAATATCAGAAGAAAGTTCAGGAGGAGTTTGTTCAAGTGCAGATTTCACCGCGCTTACAATACTTTGTAACGGGTCAGAAATTGCTTGAGTAATTTCGTCAGAAGTTACGGTAATTGCACGAGGTACACCTTCTGCAAGGTTACGGCCACGTACTTCAATTTCTAATGTCGTACCATCAGAAACAGCCATACCAACTTCTTTTTTAAT
>NZ_BAAAMR010000312.1:0-709 GCF_039529375.1 Actinomadura napierensis | reverse complement strand
AACCAATTTATAGAGTATTTAAACGGTATAAATAGAGAGATTTTGGCAAAGGCCAATAAATGAGAAGAAATAGTACGCATGAGCGAACTCCTTTGGCTATAAAGAAGTTTCACCACATTACTGTCAAATAATGGTGGTGAAACGAGAGAAGGTTGACAGACTGATAGCCAAAAGATCAGCACACCCGAAGGTGTCCCCCTCCCGTTCCACCGCAGAGGGGGCACGCAGGGATGCCCACAAAAAAGAGAGACTTTTTCGTGTGCGTTGGCTATCCGACCTGTCAAAGTCGACTGGCAATGTAGGCCAGCAGGCAAAGGATAGTGCTCTGCCCTATTACAGTCAAGCACACAAAATGACATTTGTTTTAAATTAGATCATTAAAAACTAAGGATAAATAATTAAAAATTATTGTTAATTTGGGATTTATAAAGTCTCGGTTTAAAGGCCTTTAAATCTCTCAGTTGACTGTATAAAAAGGCATAACAAAATCAGTAAAACTTCGCTTCACCAGCAGGACGAGTTTTAAACCTTCTATGAAACCACATGTATTGTGTTGGGGCGATCCGAATCTGGTTTTCAATAATTTTATTGACGCGTTCAGCATCATTCACTTCGCATTCGCTAGGAAAATTTTCAAGTTTAGGTTCTACCAGTACATTGTATTGAGGATCTCGAATATCCCCGCTTCTGTAAAAATATAAAGGTATTG
>NZ_BAAAMR010000311.1:0-709 GCF_039529375.1 Actinomadura napierensis | reverse complement strand
AAGCGGGAAGCCTACCTCAAGATAAGATTTCCCTAGGACTTTATGTCCTCTAAAGAGCCGTTCGAGACTAGGACGTTGATAGGTTGGATGTGGAAGCATAGTGATATGTGAAGCTGACCAATACTAATTGCTCGTGAGGCTTGACTATACAACACCCAAGCAGTTGTATATGAAGCATCAATCGATTCTTAAATATGCAAGACAACTTGATTTAGTTATACCTCTAGCTAAAATGAACAGATAAAGTAAGATTCAATTCAGCCCAGTCTGTTACAGATTTGGAAAACGCTTCGGCATCAAGTAAGACCCAAGCAAGTATCCATAAACAGTTGTGCTGGCGACCATAGCAAGAGTGAACCACCTGATCCCTTCCCGAACTCAGAAGTGAAACCTCTTAGCGCTGATGGTAGTGTGGGATTACCCATGTGAGAGTAAGTCATCGCCAGCTCATTATTCTAAACACCCCAATCTCAAAAGAGGTTGGGGTGTTTTTTTATATCAAGAAAGCAATCAGAAAAGAATTATTTGAAGAATTATTAAAACTAAAATAATGGAATAAACAATAATTTCATAATATTCCAATATTTACTTAATCTATAAATAGTTCAAATTGAGTTTTCATCTATGCAGTTCAAAATTATCGCAGCCCAAGATCTAGATAGAAATCAACGTCATCAGATTGCTGAGTTATGTTTTTCTGCTTTTGATG
>NZ_BAAAMR010000310.1:0-710 GCF_039529375.1 Actinomadura napierensis | reverse complement strand
CTTCAGGTTAATGATCTATTTTAAGGTGGCTGAAAAAGAATTTGAGGGAATAGGCACATTAAATGTCTTAGATAAATAGACTTTTTAGAAAACTGGAACAGCAACTGTTTTGTATCAAATTATCAGATGATAGAATATTAACCCTGATTATTCAGCTACAATTACTTGATAAGAAATAGTTTATGAAAAAGAAATATTGTTATGCCTGCCACCAAAAACACCTCAACATTTTCAAGCTGAGCTGTTGATACTTGCTTACTATATAAAAACTCAGCACCCAAACTCATCAATTAACACATATAATTAAAGGCTCTCATGCTTCAAAACACCATGCACCGCCAAGTATTAATTTTGGCGAGTTCCCAATCACTTTTCCAAACCGTTTCTGTCATGGTCATGACCATCGGTGGCTTGGCTGGGGCAAATATTGCAAATACCCCAACACTTGCAACGCTGCCTATCGCCTCTATGTTTTTGGGTACGGCTTTAATGATGTTCCCTGCATCAATGCTCATGGCACGTGTAGGACGACGTAACGGTTTTCTATTTGGCGCTTTTTTAGGTGTGCTCGGTGGCATTATTGCATCAATCGGCATTTTTTATAGTTCACTCATGCTTCTGGCTTTGGGTACGCTATGTGTCGGGGCCTATCAATCCTTTGCTCAGTTTTACCGTTTTGCTGCCAGTGAAGTGGCAAATGATGCGTTCCG
>NZ_BAAAMR010000309.1:0-710 GCF_039529375.1 Actinomadura napierensis | reverse complement strand
ACTTTATTTTACACAAAAAAACATATTATTCAATTTTTCTCTATGTTTATGTAATATGAGATTTCCAGTAATTATTAATATTTATACTGCTTGAGCCTATTTTAAGTGTGTATTAGGAATGATTTTGCTAACTTCCGAACAAATCTGTCAAAGAAACTTCTTCTTCAATTATTAACTTATTCTACATAAAAACTTAATAATTTAGATGAAAATCAAATAATTAAATTTTCAGAAACATCTCCACCACCACATCCCTCTCTTCCAAACTCTTTGAGCTTAAAATCTGGAACATCAAGCCATCAATTAGGTTTAAAACCAAATTGGCATCGGGTTTTAATGCATGAGTTTCTAAACTAAAAATGAGGTCAAAAATCTCATGAAGTAGCCATTTTCTATACTCAACCGCCATACGGTAAGCGCTCGCATACATATGTTTAATTTCAAAAAAGGCTTTAAGCAAAAGGTAATATAAGCTATTAAATTTAACGTGTAAGTTAATAATTTCTTTGAGTTTGTCCTTTGAAGTGCGGTAACGACTTGAGTAAATAATGGCAAGTACTTCTTCTTTCAGCAGGCTTTTTTGAAAAGCAATGCACATTTCAATTAACCGTTCTTTTGAGTGAAAGTAATTATAAAAAGTCGCCTTGGTTATTTTGGCTTCTTTAATAATTAGGTCTACACCCGTCGTATGAAAACCATAAGTAACAAAT
>NZ_BAAAMR010000308.1:0-708 GCF_039529375.1 Actinomadura napierensis | reverse complement strand
CAATTCATCTAGATTAATTGCTTAACCTAAACTCTTGAGTGAACAATTTATTTCAGACTCAATTTTGCCAATCTGTTAATGAGTTAATGTGTCTTCGTCAGATCACACTAATTACCGTGATAATGAAATCACAGAAGTTAATAAACCAAGATCTTAATCTTTATTTACTAATTTCTGTAATCCGAACTTATCTTAAGTTCTGGTGGAGACTAGGAGAGTCGAACTCCTGACCTCCTGCGTGCAAAGCAGGCGCTCTACCAACTAAGCTAAGTCCCCAGCTTACATCATCAATCATGTATCTTTTATCTATAACTTCAACCAGTCAAAGTCATGGTGGGTCTGACAAGACTTGAACTTGTGACCCCACGCTTATCAAGCGTGTGCTCTAACCAACTGAGCTACAGACCCTCAGATACATCTATGAAGAACAACTTGTTGTGGATTCTTACCAATCGTCAATCTTTCGTTAAGGAGGTGATCCAGCCGCACCTTCCGGTACGGCTACCTTGTTACGACTTCGTCCCAGTCATCGGCCACACCGTGGTAACCGCCCTCTTTGCAGTTAGGCTAGCTACTTCTGGTGCAACAAACTCCCATGGTGTGACGGGCGGTGTGTACAAGGCCCGGGAACGTATTCACCGCAGCGTTCTGATCTGCGATTACTAGCGACTCCGACTTCACGAAGTCGAGTTGCAGACTTCGATCCGA
>NZ_BAAAMR010000307.1:327-714 GCF_039529375.1 Actinomadura napierensis | reverse complement strand
GGTTTTTCTCGATTAGTGGCAAGCTGCGCGGACACTTCCAATTATTTAATGGTTATGGTGAAAGCTTAATTGACTATAACCATCGTGCAACTTATGCCGGCTTGGGTGTTTCACTCATGAACTGGTACTAAGTTTGACCTATAAAATGCCGCTTTTACAGCGGCTTTTTTATTAACCAATTTGAATGTTGGCTTGAGGATGTTTGAGACGGCTTTTTTTAGGAGTAGCAATTAAATAGGCGAGTGTTAAGGGGCCTAAACGGCCTGCAAACATAAGTAGGCTTAAAATAAATAAACTACCATTGTGTAAATCTGGCGTGATACCGGGAGAAAGGCCTACCGTACAGGCTGCTGAAACGACTTGAAATAATAAGTTCATAAAGTCTGC
>NZ_BAAAMR010000307.1:0-317 GCF_039529375.1 Actinomadura napierensis | reverse complement strand
CTAAAAGTAAAAGAATAAAGAACCCGATAAATATGAGAATACTGGTAATTGCGGTGACAGCTAAGGCTTTATAAGTAGTTTCGTGAGAAACGGAGTGATTGAAAACCCTGATTTCATCGGTACGTCTTAAAAAGGAAAGTACACTTAAAACTAATATGATAAAGGTGCCGACTTTTATACCTCCAGCAGTACTGAGTGAACCTCCACCGATGAACATGAGTAGCATCATAAGTAAAGAACTACTGTTGGTCATTGCTCCAGTATCAATAGTATTGAACCCTGAAGAACGTGGAACAGTCGCTTGAAACCATGCATTT
>NZ_BAAAMR010000306.1:0-715 GCF_039529375.1 Actinomadura napierensis | reverse complement strand
AAACTCATGATAAAATGAGTTTTTACTCATAATAAGTACAACATCACATTTACCCAGCTTGAAATTTTCGCACTCATTGCTGAACTAAAAAGCTTTACTGCTACAGCAGAAAAGCTGGGAATTTCACAGTCGGCAGTTTCCCATGCGCTTAAATCATTAGAACAACAATGGGGCATTAAACTGATTTCAAGAACTCAAAGCGATATTGAGCTGACGACGACAGGTCAGCAGTTATTAACCCATGTAAAAGAGCTATTGAGTATTTCCGATACCTTAGAAAAAGAAGTGGCTGCAATCCATGGTTTAAACGAAGGCACACTACGTATTGGATCTTTTGGGGCTTCATCCTCTATTTATCTATTGCCTGAAATTTTAGAAGCCTTTCGGCAATGCTACCCCAAAATCGAAATTTATATTGATGAAGGTGAAGATAAAGAAGTTGCTCAGTGGTTATTAGAGCGACGCATCGAAGTTGGTTTTTTGATTATGCCAGATGAGCGTTTTGATACATTTCCCTTAATTGAAGATCGTTTTGTTGCCTTAATTCCGAGTGGTTACCCGCTCGCCCAACAACTCTATATTGATCCAGCACAGTTAGAAAATTGTCCTTTCATTATGACAATGGCGGGTAGTCGACATCAGGTCGAATTAATTTTAAAAAATTTTAATGTCAAACCAGACATCAAATTTTATGTTTCACAAATTTTGAGTATTG
>NZ_BAAAMR010000305.1:0-722 GCF_039529375.1 Actinomadura napierensis | reverse complement strand
ATTAACCCGCTTTACTTGCGACAAACGGGTTAAATTGTTTTTCATAGCCAATGGTACTCATTGGTCCATGCCCTGAAATAAACTGGGTTTCATCTGGTAAGCTAAAACACTCACGCTGAATTGATTCAATCAGTTGATCATGATTACCACGTGGAAAATCTGTTCTTCCAATTGAGCCTTTAAACAGGACATCGCCAGTCCAGAGTAAACCATGATTCTTGTTATAGAACATGACATGACCTGGTGTATGTCCTGGTGCAAAACGCACTTCAAACTCATCTTCACCCAGTTTTAGCACTTCACCGCCTTCAAGCCATTGATCGACTTTTACAGGCTGTGGGATTGGAAAACCATAACGGGCCGAAACTTCCTGAATCATATCTAGCCAGAACTGATCTTCTTTATGCGGACCAACAACAGGAACACTCCACTCTTTTGCGAGTTCACCTACAGCCCCAGCGTGATCTAAATGCCCATGAGTAAGCCATAACGCTTTTACTTTTAAACCTAAGGCTTCTACTTCTTTCTTCAAAACAGCAGCATCACCGCCTGCATCAATCAAAACTGCTTCTTTTGTTTCACTGTCCCAAACTAAAGAACAATTTTGAGCAAAAGCAGTAACTGGAACAATTTTGACTTGCAGCATAAGAACCTCTGGCTAAAACGCAATTAACGGTGGGCTAAGGTATGGGTAAGGGCATCAAGATTAGCCTGAACTAAAC
>NZ_BAAAMR010000304.1:0-723 GCF_039529375.1 Actinomadura napierensis | reverse complement strand
GGAAGATATTTATAAAACAGATGCCAAAGTTAAAGAGTTAATTCCTGATGATGAGCATTTACATCACTGGTTAGACATGGCTCGTGAACGTATTAGCTTCCAAGGCTTACCAGCGCGTATTTGCTGGGTAGGTTTAGGCTTACGTGCAAAACTTGGTTTGGCATTTAACGAAATGGTTCGTAGCGGTGAATTGTCTGCACCGATCGTGATTGGTCGTGACCACTTAGACTCAGGTTCGGTTGCAAGTCCTAACCGTGAAACTGAAGCAATGCAAGACGGATCAGATGCAGTATCAGACTGGCCTTTATTAAATGCATTGTTAAATACAGCAGGCGGCGCAACTTGGGTGTCTCTACATCATGGTGGTGGTGTAGGTATGGGCTTCTCTCAACACTCGGGCGTTGTGATTGTGTGTGATGGTACAGATGAAGCTGCTGCACGTATTGCTCGCGTACTGACCAATGACCCTGCAACAGGTGTTATGCGTCATGCCGATGTAGGTTATGAAATTGCGATTAACTGTGCCAAAGAGCAAGGCTTACACTTGCCAATGATCACGCAATAAAAATACATGGAAGAACTGGCGGTGCTTTTTGCAATTGTGAAAAGCACCGTCTCAGCAGAATATAGTGCAAAAAATTAGGAAGCCAACATGGAATTACTGATCCAACCGAGAAAACTGACCTTAGCAGATTTACGTCAAGCTTACCTCAACACAATTAA
>NZ_BAAAMR010000303.1:0-727 GCF_039529375.1 Actinomadura napierensis | reverse complement strand
ATACCCCTAACTCTGCTTCGTCATGCATCTCATGAGTACGGATTTGTACCTCTAAGGATTTATTCTCAGCAATAACAGCAGTATGTAATGAGCGATAACCATTGGCTTTCGGGTTAGTAATATAGTCATCGAACTGATGTGGGATATGACGCCAAATCTGATGAACAATACCTAATGAGTGATAACACTCAGGTACGCTATTCACCAATACACGTAAAGCACGAATATCATAAAGCTGATCGAAACTTAGGTTTTTGCTTTTCATCTTTCGATAAATCGAATAAATGTGTTTTGCTCGACCTGTAATTTCAGCTTCAATACCATGCGCCGCCAATTCACTTTTTAAACGGTCTATCACGAACTGGATATAATGTTCACGCTCAAGACGTGTTTCATTGAGTAATGAAGCAATCTCTTTATAACGGTCTGGCGCCAAATAACGAAACGCTAAGTCTTCAAGTTCCCACTTCAGCTGTGCAATACCAAGGCGATGCGCTAATGGCGAATAAATAGTTAAAATTTCACGTGCCACACGCTCTTGACGTTCACGAGATGAGTTTGCCAACTCACGTAAAGAGTAAGTACGTTCAGCTAACTTAATTAAAACGACACGAACATCTTCGGTCACTGAAATCAGCATTTTATAAATGCCGCTTAAATGTTCCCGTTGGTTGTTATTAAAATGGTCTTCTAGTCGTTTATTTTTTTCAATAAGCTCTGAAAGCTT
>NZ_BAAAMR010000302.1:0-728 GCF_039529375.1 Actinomadura napierensis | reverse complement strand
ACCAGATTGGTACATTGACTGAAACTTTAGATGCAATCTACCTTGCTAAAGCAAATGGTTACACCACTGTTATTTCTCACCGTTCTGGTGAAACAGAAGATTCAACTATTGCTGATTTAGCAGTAGGTACAGCAGCAGGTCAAATTAAGACTGGTTCACTTTGCCGTTCTGACCGTGTTTCTAAATATAACCAATTGCTTCGTATTGAAGAGTTAACTAAAGCTGTTTACCGTGGTAAAGCTGAATTCAAAGGTTTAAACTAATCTTTTGAATAAAGCTTTATATATTTAAATATTGATGAAAAATTAATATCTAAATATAAGTGCTATTTCTAAGTGTTAGAAATAGCACTTTTTTATTTACCCTAAGCGCCGGGTTTTTAAAGATTCAGCCCAACTGTGGTGATGACAACGAGAGCATTCTTGATCTAGCTTATTTAAAATTTTAGTTTCGCCACATTTCATACAGGAATAAAAAGTATTAATTTTAAGAACTTCTGCTTTACGATAAGCATCAGGGAATAAGGGAAGTCCCCATTTGACATCTTCATCTTCATAATAAAGCAAGCTCAGAATACCATCCGATTCAAGCAGGGCTGTTCTGACTTGGCCTAAATGTTCAACGTTTTGTTGGCGCATTTCCGAAAAAAACTCATCATGAGAATAGGTCTGTTTTTGGAAATCTTTGTAGACTAAAAGACCTTCTTTAACGACACAGAGCGCTTTTCC
>NZ_BAAAMR010000301.1:0-729 GCF_039529375.1 Actinomadura napierensis | reverse complement strand
GGATCAAGTATGTTGCTGTCTTATAAGTATATCAATTCGCCTGTTGGGCAATTAAAGCTGGTTGCGAATGAAAATGCTTTGGTGGCAGTACTTTGGGACAATGAAAATCCAAAACGTGTTCGACTGGCAGAGCTGGTCGAACAACTTGAGCATCCAGTTTTATTAAAGACCGAACAACAATTACAAGAATATTTTGAAGGCAAACGCCGTGAATTTACATTGCCACTAGATTTCGAAGGAACTGCATTTCAAAAGCAGGTCTGGACGGCATTACTTACGATTCCGTATGGTGAAACAAGAAGTTATAAAGATATTGCCGTTCAGATCGGAAATGAAAAAGCAGTGCGAGCAGTGGGTGCTGCAAATGGCAAAAATCCGATTTCAATTATTGCACCTTGTCACCGAGTAATTGGTGCGGGCGGAGCTTTGGTTGGTTTTGCCGGTGGTCTTGATAAGAAAGATATTTTATTAAGATTAGAGCAAAAATAAGCTATTTTTAGCGCTCGATTTTTTCAGGCTTTTCTAATAAGCTGTCAATTCTGATATTTCATATAAAGCGTGTTTTATAACCTCGCTATTTTCTGAAATATTAATCTTTTCATAACAAACTCTGGATTTTTTAAAAATGGCTGTCGGTGACGTAACAATGCCACAAATGCATGTGGTAAAAGGTGTAAAAATTGGCTCAACAGAAGCATATGTACGTTACCCAAACCGACGAGATCTAGT
>NZ_BAAAMR010000300.1:0-729 GCF_039529375.1 Actinomadura napierensis | reverse complement strand
GCAGCTCGACGTGCGCGGGCTGGTGCGCGGTACTGCCTCGCCGGAAGTGGCGATGCTCGAGAAAAAAAGCCGCCTCGATCTCGGGCGGCTCCAGGGGAGGGCAGGGGGGCGATCACCGCTTGCAATGCACCAGGTCGTCGTTCACCCACGCACTTTCGACCAGGCCGTTTTCGCGCAGCTCGTCGCACGCTTCGCCTACCTGCTCGCGCCACTTCTTCGGCCGGGTGGAATCCGAGCCGCACATCAGCCGGAACGTCTCCAGCTTGAGCGGGTACGGCTCCTTGTGGGTGGCGAAGTAGTCGAACATGCGCCGCGCGGTGGGCGACAGCTTGCGGTACTTCTCCCACACGAATTTCGTGTAGTGGTCGCCGGCGAACAGCACCACGATTTCGGCGTCGATCTCGACCTGGCAGCGCGACGTGCGCTTGCCGCGATCCAGGACGCGGAAGCGCCGGATCAGCGACACCGATTCGAGCCGGCCGATGCGTTGGGATGAGAACTGCATGGCCGACGCCTGGAGCCGCGTCAGGCATTCCTCGGCCCTTGTGTAGTACCGACCGTTGATTGACCAGTCCAAGTCCTGGCAAAGCTCGTAGAACGTGAAGGAAACCGGCTCTCCGAGCGCGGTGCGCTTCGCGTACTCCAGCACCTGGGCGAATACCAGCTCGTCGTCGTCGGCGCGCAGCTCGATCCCGGTGTAGGTGATCTCCACGTCTTTGTTGACGTGGT
>NZ_BAAAMR010000299.1:0-734 GCF_039529375.1 Actinomadura napierensis | reverse complement strand
CAGATTTGCTGTTTGGCTTTTTAGGTTGGGCAAGTTTACTTATTCCAATCTTCCTATTTGTTGAAGCGATTCAAGTCTGGTGGCCACATAGTTTTCTAAACCGCCCATTCCGTTATGCTGCGCAGTTCTTCTTAATTCTTGTTGTTTCGAGTTTGCTTTACCTTCACTGGAATGTACCTGCAGATACTTTAGATAATGCCGCAGGTGGGATTATTGGTTATGAGTTGGGGCAAAGCTTATCTCAACTGTTAACAATTTATGGTGCGACATTATTTCTACTTGTTTTCGGAGTGGTATTGTTCACTTTGGCATTTGGGGTGCAGTGGAGCAAAACATGGGTTACGCTCAAAGCAATGCCTGGTTATTTACAAGATTTATTCTATAAAAATGTATCTCCTAACGAATCTGCTTATGACTTAACCACACAGCCTGCGAATAAAGCAGCAACGGTAAAAGTTGCAGAGATGCCTAAAGCAGAAGAAGTTACGGATGAAGTAGAGCTAAATGCCCAACCAGAAAAAGCTCAAAGCAAAGCGAGCTCTACACGACATGATGAAATAGCAGAGCGTTTATTTGCCGACGTTTTAGCTAAAGAACAAAGTCAACCTGAAACAATTGAAGAAAAACCAACTCCTCAGCCAGAAAACTTTGAGCGTACACTTGAGCAAGCCCAACAACTTAAAAAAGACAGTGAGCGTTTAGTGGCTACGGGGGAGGTTTGGCGTGCGTTACAG
>NZ_BAAAMR010000298.1:0-743 GCF_039529375.1 Actinomadura napierensis | reverse complement strand
AGGGTATTCAAGAAATTAAAGAGAACAGTATTATTACAAAGGATGGAAAAGAAAGACCAATTGACTGTTTAATCTATGGAACTGGTTTTGTTACCGATCCACGTATTTATTTAAAACATTTTACATGTATTGGTCGCAATCAAATTGAATTGAAACAGGCTTGGAAAAACGGTGCAGAAAGTTATTATGGAATTATGACCAAGAATTTTCCTAACCTATTTCAACTGGTCGGGCCAAATACCGTTTTAGGTCATAATTCGATTATATTTATGATTGAGTCACAAGTTAATTATATTTTACAGCTTATTGATCTAGTTGAAAAATCTGGACAGCACGCTATAGAAATTAAACCGGAAGTTCAGGATTCCTTCAATGAAAGAATACAAACACAACTTCAAGGTACTGTATGGCAAGCTGGTGGGTGTAGCAGCTGGTATCAAGCTGCCGATGGAAAGAACTTTTCTTTATGGCCAACTTATACATGGAAATATTGGCTAGACACTCGTAAAGTTAATCCTAAAGATTATTTGTTATTAAATAAATGCTCACAGAGCTATGCAGCATAATATGTTCAATACATAATAGATAGGTTGATAACAATCTATCTATTATTATATGGAGTCCATTAGTGTCATTATTCAATTTTTTCTTGTATTAGCATTTGGTTATTTTCTAGGTCCTAAACTTTCACTAAATATTCGGCATTTTATTTATAAAATCCTGCCTTATTATTCTTATATTTT
>NZ_BAAAMR010000297.1:0-746 GCF_039529375.1 Actinomadura napierensis | reverse complement strand
GCGGTGAGTGCTTTTGCTGTGCCTAAATGTAAAGGTTCACAACATTCTGCATAGCTGCCTTTTCCGCATGGACAAGTTTGTTGGGTCATTTGGTACTTCTCAAATAAAAAATAGCTCAAAGTTGAGCTATTTTATGATGTTTCTAAATCTGACACGCAATTTAATCTTTCGATTCATCTTGTTCGATAGAAACAATATGAACTTTCTCGATTTTATGGCCTTCCATGGATACAACTTCAAAGCGATAACCATCCGCTTCAACAGTTTCACCATTTTCAGGTAAACGGCCTAAATGGAATAATAAATAACCCGATAAAGTAGAATATTGTTCACTTTCATCAACTAAGTCACGACCAAGTAAAAGCGATACATGACGAATATCGGTTGAACCTTCAAGTATTAACGAACCGTCTTCTAAACTTTCTGCTGCTGCATCTAGTTCGTCTTCATCAGGGAACTCACCCGCAATTGCTTCTAAAATATCAATTGGTGTGGCAATACCTTCAATTGAACCATATTCATTTAGAACAATCGCCATTTGTAAAGGAGCCTGACGTAATTGCTCCATCACCATAAGCACTTGAGCATTTTCATGCACAATAACTGGCTCACGTAAGTGCTTTTGAAAATCGATAACGCCTGTTTCAATAAAGCCATTTAAAACTTTATGTGTAAGCGCAATACCTTCAATATTATCAAGTTCACCACGAGCAACAATTAAACGTGAATGTGTCATCGACATTAAA
>NZ_BAAAMR010000296.1:0-752 GCF_039529375.1 Actinomadura napierensis | reverse complement strand
CAACCATCTGAAGATCCAAATGAACTACTAAAACAAGTATTTTCTTTAATTCAAGAATTTCAAAAATTAAGTTATGCAATTCATGAAACTAATGCTTTAACAAAATTAAATGATGGCCGTTCTCTACTTGCTTTATTGACTTTGCGTGATGAATTTGTAGAACAGCACAAAACCCTAACTGCAGCAATAAGTAATACATCTCGTGAATCTGATCGTTATAGTACGCGGGAAATAAAGTGGCATAAAGTTATTCCAGTTTCATCATTACAAAAACAAGCTGATGATATTAGTCTTAAATTACGTGATTTAAACGTGTTAATTCAGTCGACTAATTGGAAAATTGATTTGATTGAAGCCTAATAGTCCTTTAGATATAATCAAGTTGAACATACTGGGCGAGTACAAGATCCTTTACTTCCACAACATAGGATTGTAAATAAAGTGTAGTGGCTTGCAAAGCAAGTGGATAAGCTTAAAATTTTAAGTACAAATCAATCCATCACTTGGCATAACTCAAATCTTTGTGCAAACAAAGTTACACGTTACTTATAACTACCATGTACTGACAGTATGTTCACCTCAATTACTAAAAATAAAGAAATGAACAAGCATCAGCTCAACTACATTTCTATTTTTAATTCAGTTCGGCATTTAACATAAAATCTCTTATACGAAGCCCAGGTTAATTCTGGGCTTTTTGTTCAATCTCATCATTGGCCGAGAACATACTTGGATTCGTAAGCCTGATATTT
>NZ_BAAAMR010000295.1:0-760 GCF_039529375.1 Actinomadura napierensis | reverse complement strand
AATACTTGACGAAACCTTTTAGCAAAGATGAATTGCTAAATGCGATTCGTAATCATGTAAGTTCATAATAAGTAATTTGAGGGCAAAAGAAATGGCACGTATTCTCATTGTTGATGACTCACCAACAGAAACTTTTCGTTTTAAAGAAATCCTAACTAAGCATGGCTATGACGTACTTGAAGCATCTAACGGTGCAGATGGTGTGACTTTGGCAAAAGCTGAGCAGCCTGACTTGGTATTAATGGATGTGGTCATGCCAGGTGTAAATGGTTTTCAGGCAACGCGCCAGATTACCCGTGATGAAGACACGAAGCATATTCCGGTGGTGATTGTGAGTACTAAAGATCAGGCAACTGACCGAGTATGGGGTAAACGTCAAGGCGCAATCGATTACTTAATCAAGCCAATCGAAGAAAAGCAATTAATTGATGTAATTAAACAATTTCTAAATTAACTCATCCATCCATAAAAACATAAATAACGGGATAAATACGCCCGTTTTATAGGATCGAGTATGGCAGCGAATGGATTTATCGAGTTACTTCGTTTGTCTAAACGGGGTAATAAGAATTACGCTTCAGTTCAAAATGAAGCACAGCGATGGTCAGGAATTGCTTTTGAAATGAGAGGGCAATACTTCGTCGCACCACTTGGGGAAGTGTCAGAAGTTATCTATCCACCGAAATATACACCAGTTCCAAATACTCAAAGTTGGGTCAAGGGATTGGCAAACATTCGTGGAAGATTACTTTCGGTATCT
>NZ_BAAAMR010000294.1:0-762 GCF_039529375.1 Actinomadura napierensis | reverse complement strand
CCCATACAATCGATAGATTGTCGCACCTGATTGCCCGACATTATCGCGAGCCCATCTATACCCATATAAATCAGCATCCAGGTTGGAATTTAATCGCGGCCTCGAGCAAGACGTTTCCCGTTGAATATGGCTCATAACACCCCTTGTATTACTGTTTATGTAAGCAGACAGTTTTATTGTTCATGATGATATATTTTTATCGGCACTGTTGCAAATAGTCGGTGGTGATAAACTTATCATCCCCTTTTGCTGATGGAGCTGCACATGAACCCATTCAAAGGCCGGCATTTTCAGCGTGACATCATTCTGTGGGCCGTACGGTGGTACTGCAAATACGGCATCAGTTACCGTGAGCTGCAGGAGATGCTGGCTGAACGCGGAGTGAATGTCGATCACTCCACGATTTACCGCTGGGTTCAGCGTTATGCGCCTGAAATGGAAAAACGGCTGCGCTGGTACTGGCGTAACCCTTCCGATCTTTGCCCGTGGCACATGGATGAAACCTACGTGAAGGTCAATGGCCGCTGGGCGTATCTGTACCGGGCCGTCGACAGCCGGGGCCGCACTGTCGATTTTTATCTCTCCTCCCGTCGTAACAGCAAAGCTGCATACCGGTTTCTGGGTAAAATCCTCAACAACGTGAAGAAGTGGCAGATCCCGCGATTCATCAACACGGATAAAGCGCCCGCCTATGGTCGCGCGCTTGCTCTGCTCAAACGCGAAGGCCGGTGCCCGTCTGACGTTGAACACCGACAGATTAAG
>NZ_BAAAMR010000293.1:0-770 GCF_039529375.1 Actinomadura napierensis | reverse complement strand
AAAAAGTCTAGGCTTTGTTTTAATAAAAGGTTATGGAAGCGCCAACGTAAGCGCATTGGAAAAGTACTATATAAAATTTGATGTTTTATAATAGATTGAATATTAACAAATAAAATGTTAGCAAATAACACGCTAATGAGAATAAGGATGTTTGACGCATGTTGGCTTAAGAAACTTTCAGGCTGACTATTACTAAGCCAATCTACAAGTTGCCCAATTTTTGAAAAGAGCAGGGCTTCAAAGCTAGCTGCACCAGCTGTACATATAATAAGTAGCAATAAATATGGACGCACACCTTCAGTAGCTTGCCAAACAAATGGGAAAAAGCGTGTTGGTAAGGGCTCATCCAAACCTTTGGTTGGATAAGGATCTACAAGTTTTTCAAACCACTTCAGCATGAATGACTACCTTTATACATCAGCTACTTTAGTAAAATTTCGCAATTTAATTTGCAATAAAGTCAGTTAGATCAAACTTAATTAAGGTATTGATCTGTTGGGTGTGTGGATACACGTCAAAGTTTATGTTGTATATCTTTGGCTAAAACTGACATGATTTAGTCAAGACATAAATTTGGAATCGGGAAGAAGCCTAAAAGGCATCGTAAAGACAAAAAATGTTTTATTCATTATATCGATAATAATAGATGAAGTGGTGAATGAATTTGGCTTGAATGTAATTTTTATAAATTTTTTTAATAAATGATAAAATATTAATATTTATTTTAAGCAGTATGAGCCTTTATCCGAATGTTGATAAAGGCTCATAAC
>NZ_BAAAMR010000292.1:0-770 GCF_039529375.1 Actinomadura napierensis | reverse complement strand
CTGGCCACGTCCTGGCCACGGTCGACCATCGCCACATCCAACGATGCCCCGAGGGCCCCATCGCCAGTTCCGACGATGACGGCCGCCGCTGGATCTCGCATCGCCACTTCCGACGATGAGATCCACTCTTTGACATTTGAGGGGCCAAGCTGCGGGGGATTCTCCCGGCCGGCGGACGCGAGAACCGGCTATGTCGTGCTACGCATCGAGCCAGGCGGCCACGGCCGCCCGTCTCGCCCCTGGCGGGCTTCCAGCGCCTTCCCGACGCTCACCGGGCCGGTGGCCCTCGCCGCTAGGCTACGAGGCCCTGGCGGGCCTTTCTGGCCCCTTCTCGGGGCCATAGAGGGCCGGCGCTGCCTGGTCGGCCTTGTGGGCTTCCGCGCCGACAATCCCACCACTGCGCAGATCGACGACGGGCTGGTAGTGCAGTTCAAGCTGCCCGCGCTCGACCGCTTGGGCCAGTTCCGGCGTCGTCCATCCATCCGGCCGGAAAGCGCTCATTCTCTTTCCCTGAATGCCCGCAACGCCCGCGACAGGGACAGAAGGAACAGGCCGGTCAAACCGAGCGCCGCGATGACCCAATGCTCGCCGAGGAAAGCACCGGCGGTTGTGCCGGCCAGCACGACAGCGAGGATGGGCAGGTGGCAGGGGCAAGTCAGCACAGCCAGTCCGCCCCACAGGTAGCCGGTGATCGGTTTGTGCGTCTCGGACGGCAAGCGCTCGGGGTTGTTCATGGCAGACTCTCCGCGTGCTGTGCCGGGTCGGTCGGC
>NZ_BAAAMR010000291.1:0-779 GCF_039529375.1 Actinomadura napierensis | reverse complement strand
GTCCAGTGCAATAAAGCGTGGATTGCTTGGGTTGATGGTTTCTACAAAGACATTGCCGGGGTGCATGTCGGCATGGAAAAAGTTATCGCGGAATACTTGCGTAAAGAAAATGGTTAACCCTTTTTCTGCAAGTTGTGCGCGGTCCATTCCTAAACGGTCAAAGGTTGCCGTATCTGAAATAGGGACACCAGTAATACGCTCAGCCACCATGACATCTTTGGTGTCCATGTAGACTTCTGGCACATACATCATGGTTGAACCAGTGAAGTAATGGCGCATACGACGGGTGTTATCTGCCTCAATACTCAAGTCCAGCTCATTTAAAATGATTTGGCGGTAGTCTTGAATAATTTCAGATAAATGTAATGCACGGGCAGCTTCAAGACGACTTTCTAAGGTGTTACCTAGCCAAGCCAGAATTTCAAAGTCTTGTAAAATTTGGCTACGAATGTCTGGACGAGTAACTTTAACAACAACTTCACGTCCATCATGTAACGCCGCTGTATGGACTTGTGCAATTGAGGCTGCTGCAAGTGGTTGATCATCAAAGCGGGCGAACAGTGTATTTACGTCTGCTTTTAAAGAATCTTGAATACGTTGTTTGGCAACTTCTCCATCAAAAGGTTTGACCTGATCTTGAAGCAAAACCAGTTGGGCGAGTATTTCAGGTGGAATCAAATCACGGCGGGTTGACAGGAGTTGTCCAAGCTTAATTGCAAGCGGCCCCATATCTTCTAAAGCTTCTTTAAGCTTTAAAGGATTTTTGCGTTCACGACTAG
>NZ_BAAAMR010000290.1:0-785 GCF_039529375.1 Actinomadura napierensis | reverse complement strand
GAAGAAATGGAAACCGAAGTAACGGTCTAATGTAAGCATCGCAAGAGTACCTGTTAATACAGGGAAAGATGCAATGATTAATACAGCCGTACAAAGTGAAGTCCATGTGAAAATAGGCATATCCATCAATTTCATGCCAGGCGCACGCATTTTGATGATGGTAACGAAGAAGTTAACACCAGATAAAAGCGTACCTAGACCAGAAACCTGAAGTGCCCAGATATAGTAGTCAACACCTACACCAGGAGAATATTGAATACCAGACAGAGGAGGGTAAGCCATCCAACCAGTCGCAGCAAATTCACCTAATACAAGTGAAAGCATCATTAAACCAGCAGCACCAGCGAATAACCAGAAGCTTAAAGAGTTTAATAATGGGAAAGCAACGTCACGAGCACCGATCTGTAAAGGTACAGAGATGTTCATCATACCTACAACTAGACCCATTGCTACGAAGAAGATCATGATTACACCGTGTGCGGTGAAGATCTGGTCGTAATGGTCAGGATGTAAATAACCTTCACCACCGCCTTTAGCGAGGAAAAGTTGTAAACGCATCATGATCGCATCGGCGAAACCACGCAAAAGCATGACGACAGATACGATGATATACATGATACCAATCTTTTTATGGTCTACAGTTGTAAACCATTCTTTCCACAAATATCCCCATTTTTTGAAATAGGTGATACCGCCAAGCACAGCAATTGCACCAAGTGCCATAAAGACCATGGTGACAAGTACGATTGGCTCTGTCGGGATAGAGTCCCAACCCAATTTACCAA
>NZ_BAAAMR010000289.1:0-801 GCF_039529375.1 Actinomadura napierensis | reverse complement strand
ACTGGTGATGATGCGCGTGAAGGTTTAACAGCGATTATTTCTGTTAAGGTTCCTGATCCGAAATTCTCGTCTCAGACAAAAGAAAAATTGGTATCAAGTGAGGTAAAACCAGCGGTAGAGCAAGCAATGAACAAAGAGTTCTCTGCTTACTTACTTGAGAATCCACAAGCTGCAAAATCAATTGCAGGCAAGATTATTGATGCTGCACGAGCACGTGATGCTGCACGTAAAGCGCGTGAAATGACACGTCGTAAGAGTGCATTAGATATTGCAGGTTTGCCTGGTAAATTGGCTGATTGTCAGGAAAAAGACCCAGCGCTTTCTGAATTGTATCTTGTCGAGGGTGACTCAGCGGGTGGTAGTGCCAAACAAGGCCGTAACCGTAAAATGCAGGCTATTCTACCTTTAAAAGGTAAGATCCTGAACGTTGAGCGTGCGCGCTTTGACAAAATGATCTCTAGTCAGGAAGTAGGTACATTAATTACAGCACTTGGCTGTGGTATTGGCCGTGAAGAATATAACCCTGACAAGCTCCGTTATCATAAAATTATTATTATGACCGATGCCGATGTCGATGGTTCGCACATTCGTACATTGTTATTAACATTCTTCTTCCGTCAAATGCCGGAGTTGGTGGAACGTGGTCATATTTATATTGCACAGCCACCTTTGTATAAACTCAAAAAGGGTAAGCAAGAGCAATATATTAAAGATAACGACGCATTAGAAACTTACTTGATTTCAAATGCGATTGATGAGCTTGCTTTACATATTAGTGCTGATGCGCCTGCAATTACAGGT
>NZ_BAAAMR010000288.1:0-808 GCF_039529375.1 Actinomadura napierensis | reverse complement strand
CACAACTTACGCAATTCGTGGTGAAGATAACTCTGGCATTATTTCAGTAAATGGCGGCGCTGCTCACCAAGCAGATGTGGGCGATTTAGTTATTATTGCTACTTTTGGTGATTTCACAGAAGCTGAAGCAAATGCCCATAAACCACGCTTGGTATATGCGAACCCAGATAACACAGTCAATCACACAGCGAACTGTATTCCTGTGCAAGTTGCTTAATTAAAGTTTTAAAAATAATAAGAAGCCCGTAAATACGGGCTTTTTTTATAAGACTTTATAAACTTCTGGCAGTTCCCTTCCACCAGCTCTGTTGCTGCTTACAATTTAGAGGCTGTAGCTCTTCTCCACGTAAATCAAATAAAATCGCCTCTCCTTTTGCATTTACCTTAAATTCAGCATATTTCGCTTTCTCATAGCAATGAGCTAAGCCTTCGGCAAATAAGAAACTGCGAGAAGCTGGGTACAAAGATTGATAGTGATTGTCCGGATTTTTTAAAATTAAATTCTGCTCATTAGATAAAGAGTTAGGGTCTAAAATAGTACGGATTACTCGATTTCGTGAATCTAAAATAACTTTTGCTGGAACAGAAGCATGATTAAAAATCACCTGATCTAAAGCTTCACTTTCACTTGCTGTCAGAGCTTTGAGAGATTGTAAATTTAATTCATAAGCCAACGCCATATAGTCCCCTTGTAAAATAGAACGAGGATCAACTGGTTTCAGCTTAATAAAAATACTTTTACTCTGATGCAGGTGCCATTCATTTTTCATCACTAAACCTGCAAAAAATAAAACAGTGACTATTGCAA
>NZ_BAAAMR010000287.1:0-815 GCF_039529375.1 Actinomadura napierensis | reverse complement strand
ATAAAACTAAGTACACTAAAATCCCTGGAAAAGCCGCGCTCATTATCGAAACTAACACGAAAATAATGCGTAATAAATTTGCATTCCAACCAAATCGTTCAGCAATACCGCCCATTACACCGGCGATCATGCTTTGTCGGTTCGAGCGATATAAACCAGAATTGGCCATCTAAGTCTCCTCAAATATATAAGTTACAAGGAATCATTTATTCACTTGGTTAATAAGAATATGGAGCCAATCCGAATGAATTAAAGGTTCACAAAACTAAAAATGGTTAAAATATGTAAATGGTTTAAATCAATGAAAGCAACATCTACTAAAATGCACTGTTTCGGGGCTGAAAGTGTTTGTAGCAGCGATGATATCGTTCCTGAACAATAAGGTTGAACTGTAGCATTGCTGTTGTATGTGAATGATGTATATGTCTTTGAAGTCGTCTGGTCTTTTAATGAAACATTTGGGTGTGGCAGCCATCTTGTGTATGGGGTTAAGTGCCTGTGATGTAAATCATGCCGACTCTAAAGATCACTCCGCGGTAGCAACGACTTCTAGACATGAAGATAGTTTGATTAAAAGCACCACTAAGGTTAAAACTCTAGATGATGCAGCGGGACGAACTTTCTTGCCTGAGGGCGTCCCAGATCAAACCTCAAAACTATCCGAAGCAGACCAACAATATGCAGGCCGTTATCATACTCGTATTTCATGTGAAGATAATTTTGCCGATTGTGAAACAGGCGAGGCAGAATATATTTTAAATTTATTACCTGATGGAACTGCGTATTGGAATGTTGTTCATTTTGGTCGTGTTGGT
>NZ_BAAAMR010000286.1:0-833 GCF_039529375.1 Actinomadura napierensis | reverse complement strand
AAAGTCGGGGTGTTCGGCCGCCGCATCTGCGACGTGATCGCCGAACGCGACGGCACCGAGGCTGCCCCCGGTGAGGACGTCAAGCGCGGGTACGCCAAGTCGTGGATCACCAGCACCGGTTCGCTGGACGGCGGTCGCTACATCAAGGGGTGGCTGAACGCCGAAGACGCCGCCATCTGGGACGGCACCCTGGCCCCGTTGGCCAAGCCGGCCGGGCCTGATGACCACCGCGACGTAGGCGAGCGCACCGCAGCAGCACTGTCCAGCGTGCTGTCCGGTGGGCACAAGGCCACCAAGGTCACCGTGATTTGCGATCTGGAGACCCTGACCGGCGGCAACGCTCCGGCCCGCCTCACCGACGGGACGCCGATCCCCGCCGCCCAAGCCCGCCGCATCGCCCTGTCGGCCGGAGTCTCGCCGCTCCTGCTCGGACGCGGCCACACCCCGCTCTACCTGGGCTACCGGGAGCGGTTTGCCAGCGCCGCCCAACGGCAGGTGCTGGAGACCCTGTATCCGACCTGCGCGGTACGGGAATGCGAGATCCCGGGGACGTTGTGCGAGGTCGACCACGTCAACGGCTGGGCCCTCGGTAATAGCCCGACGGATATCGATCAGCTCGCGCTGACCTGCGGGTGGCACAACCGCTTCAAACACACCAGCCCAAACCAGATCGGGATCAGCAAAGATCCCGATGGGCGCTATGTATACCGGTTGCTACCGCCACCGGGTGCCCGATCAAGATCCCGGACCGGCAGCGGGCCGCCGGGGCCGTTCGGCCCACCCGACACCACCGCCAACTGGGCTGCATAACCCGCCCCAACCTCCACGGCACC
>NZ_BAAAMR010000285.1:0-841 GCF_039529375.1 Actinomadura napierensis | reverse complement strand
GATTAAAACCGGAATAGTTACAAGCTGTGCAATACCACATAACCATTTATAGGTCTGATTACGAGGGTTATCTTGTCCAATTTGGCTATCAAATAAAGTAGGTTCAGGCTGCTCTAACATGAGTGCAGCAATCGCGCCTACTCTTCTCGCTTGATATAAGTTTTGAATGGTCAGATGGCTATATTCCGCATGCTCACGCAGATTTGAAATTAAAACAGCAGCGAGTAGTGAATGCCCGCCTAAATCATCGAAGAAATCTGAATCGAGTTTAATCGGCATGTTCGGGAACAAGCGATTCAAAATTTCAAATAGGATTTCTTCGGCCGGGTTCTGTGGCTGGTCAGATTCACTGCGATCTACCACACTTGTGAGCGGTCTTGCTTTTAAAGCTTTACGGTCAATTTTCCCGGATAATAGACGTGGAACTTCTTCAATAATCTCAAAACGATTTGGCACCATATAAGGCGGTAATCGCTGACTCAAGTTATGCCGTAGTCCTTTAATTTCTATAGCTTGCTTTGCATCAATTTCTGGCGCAATAAACGCAATAAGTTGATCAATGCCGTCTTCAGGACGAAGAATAACGGCTGCCGTACCAATTCCATCAATATCGCAAAGCGCAGCTTCGATCTCGCCAAGCTCTACACGGAAACCACGGATTTTAACTTGGTCATCGGCACGACCTAAACAGTGTACTTGACCAAACTCATCATTTTTAGCCAAATCCCCAGTACGGTAGAGTAATTCTTCCTCTACACTCATTGCCCAAGGGTTTTCAATAAACTTATCTGCGGTTAAATCAGGACGTCCTAAATAGCCTTGTGCCACACTTGGACCAAAA
>NZ_BAAAMR010000284.1:0-843 GCF_039529375.1 Actinomadura napierensis | reverse complement strand
CTACAAAAGGCCCCCATGTCATCCACCATGGCCAGTAGAAAGCTGTCCACCAATTTTGCCAGCCAGAATCTTTTTGAGCATCACTCCATAAGCTCATGCTTATAAGATTTTGTGTATAGTTACCTGTAGCCTCAAATAAGGTATTAAATAAATAACGAGTAGGTCCAATAATAAGTAAAATAGCTATCAATAGAATAGCTAAAATCATATTAAGCTCAGATAGTCTTTGCATTCCTCTATTAATACCCATGACTACTGAAATAGTTGCTATTCCACATAAAATAGTCAGCATGATAAATTGTAAGCTTAAACTATTCTCAAAACCAAAAACTTGATTAAGTCCAGAATTAATTTGAAGTACGCTCATGCTAAGGGATTGAGCAACCCCAAAAGCTGTAATAACAATTGTTAAAATATCAACTGTATGGCCAATAGGTCCGTAAATGCGGTTTCCGATAATTGGATATAAAATTGAGCGTAAACTAAATGGAAGACCTTTACGATAAGAGAAATAAGCAAGAGCTAAAGCGGTGATACAAAATATAGCCCATGGATGCAAACCCCAATGGAAAAAAGTCAGTTGCATAGCCATACTAGCGGACTCATCACTTAGCCCTGGTGTAAAAGGGTTGCTAGCGTAGTGCCACATAGGTTCAGCTGCCGACCAAAATACTAGTCCGACCCCCATGCCACCTGAAAACAACATAGAAATCCAGCCAGTAAAGGTAAACTCTGGTTTTTCATTATCTTTTCCAAGCCGTATGTGAGCGAAACGACCTATCATTAAATAAAATAAAAAACCTAAAATAGCTGTTAATAAACCAAGGTAAAACCATTTAACAT
>NZ_BAAAMR010000283.1:0-856 GCF_039529375.1 Actinomadura napierensis | reverse complement strand
AATAAATTAACAAATATTTTTATGGCTTTAGGAGTTTGCCTTTCAATGGAAACATTTGCAGAACCTGTTTTTTCTAATGATTTATTAGCGAAAGCAGAAAATGGAGATACTTCTGCTCAGTTAGAATTAGCCGAGATTTATCTATATGGTCATGGTGTTGATTCAGATGAAAATCAAGCTGAAGTTTGGGCTCTTAAATCAGCAGAAAATGGAAATGTAGCAGCAATGTTTTGGTTAGCTGATGGATATGTTACTTATGCTAGATTAATGGAAGATGATGACAAAAACGATTCTTTAGAACATTTCCAAAAAGCTTTTAAGTGGTTTCAGAAAGCCTCAGAAAATGGCCATTCTGAATCAATGGTTGAGTTAGCTGATCTATATACTCGTGCAGATAGCGGAATAGAAGTTAATATTAATAAAGCTTTTGAACTTCGTGAAAAGGCTGCAAAGTTAGGTAATAAGAAAGCAATGCGAAGTCTTTCCGTTATGTATCGTGATGGTATAGGTATTCCTAAAAATACTGATTTAGCTCAAAGTTGGTGGGATAAGTCTGAAAATTAGTTTTAATATTTCCTAAAATTAACATAATACACCTTATACGAAATGCTGTATAATTATCCTTATAATTCAACGCTGTAGTTTCTAGTTTATAGTCCGAGCATCCCTGTTCGGTCTTTTTTTATGACTTTTCACGTTCCACGCTATTATTTCATCAATGTTCCACACTTTTGATTAGCTCAATTGAATAATCAGGATGCCTGGTCTTTTTCTTTTTGGCATTCATCCAGCTCTTTCTTCAGCGCCTTTTTATCCTGGTACGATGCAATCAGCATGATCGGGATCAGCAGCGGAG
>NZ_BAAAMR010000282.1:0-858 GCF_039529375.1 Actinomadura napierensis | reverse complement strand
CGCGGCTCTTTCTCCCCTTGCAGCGAAGCAATCAGCGGGCAAGAAACGTTCCCTTGCCGCGCATGGCAGGCGAACACAAGTTCGGATAGCACGGTTTCCATGCGCGCCAGGTCGGTCATTTTTTCGCGCACGTCCTGAAGCTTGTGCTCGGCCAGGCTGCTGGCTTCCTCGCAGTGGGTGCCGTCATCCAGCCTCAGCAGCTCTGCGATCTCGTCGAGGCTGAATCCGAGCCGCTGGGCTGATTTCACGAAGCGCACCCGCGTCACATCCGCCTCGCCATAGCGGCGGATGCTGCCATAGGGGTTGTCCGGCTCCGGCAACAAGCCCTTGCGCTGATAGAACCGGATTGTTTCCACGTTGACCCCGGCCGCCTTGGCGAAAACGCCAATAGTCAGATTCTCCAAATTTTTTTCCATATTGCTTGACTCCGTACATTGGTACGGAAGTAAGCTTAAGCTATCCAATCCAGATTTGAAAGGACAAGCGTATGTCTGAACCTCAAAACGGGCGCGGGGCGCTCTTCACTGGCGGGCTAGCCGCCATCCTCGCCGCGGCTTGCTGCCTGGGGCCGCTGGTTCTGATCGCCCTGGGGTTCAGCGGCGCTTGGATCGGCAACTTGACGGTGTTGGGGTTTGGGGAGCAATGGAACCAAAAACCAACGTAAGCTCTGAATCCCACCGTAAAGGGGCTTTCCGATCTCCAGCTCACCCGCCAGGCATTACTCTCTGATCAGTGCCTCGATGATCGGGCAGATCGTTCCGCCGTCTCCCGCATCACATTGCTGCACCAGTTCGCCTAACAGTTGCTGCATGACGACCAAGTCGGCCATCTTCTGCTCGATCAACGCGAGCTTGCGTG
>NZ_BAAAMR010000281.1:0-875 GCF_039529375.1 Actinomadura napierensis | reverse complement strand
AAGCTGATGAGGAGTTAAAAAAATTAACTGGCAATGATAAGGCTAAAGCAGTTAATGATTTAACTACTGCTTTTAATGCACAAAATAAAGCATTAGAGAAATCATCGCGTGCTGTAGGGTCTGCATTAATTGATATCGAGAACTATGCACGAGGAAATAGGGAGGTTGAAAAAATTTCCCAAGAAGCGAGAACTGGAACTATCAGCTATACAGAAGCCATTGAACGTCTAAATAAAATTAAGTTGCCTACAGATCTATATGAAAATCTGAAAAAACAGGCTGCGCAGTATGATGACAATGCATCTAAAGCAAGTTTATCAGCTGAGAAACTTAAATTATTAAGAGTTGAAGTGAAACTTGGAGGTAATGAAGCACAAAATGCGGCAATTCAGCATCAAAAACAAGCGGATGCTTTAGGAAATACTGCTACTGAAGCAGAAAAGGCAACTAAGGCTTTGCAAGATTATCAAGCCAAGCAAAAAGATAGCGTTATTGATTCAATCTATAAATCAGGTTGGCTTGATAAAGGTTACACTGTTGCTCAAGCTAATGCCATTTTAGAACTGCAAAAAGCTAAAGGAATGAGTGCAATTTTGTCTAAAGATGAAATTGATAGCGCACTTAGAAATCTCAAGATCATCGAAGAACAACAGGAGCGAGAAGATAAATTAACTGAAGCTAAAAGAAAGCAGACGCAGGAAATTGAAAAACAAGCAAAACTTACTAAACGCTTGGTCGGTATTTCCGGTCAATCCGGTATTGGTACTGGTCCACATCTTGACGTCCGATATGGTGGCTCATTGTCAGGTCAGAAAGTTTCTAATGAACATCTGGCTCGATTACAGGCGGGAGGAAAACCTTTAACTTCCTACAAG
>NZ_BAAAMR010000280.1:0-890 GCF_039529375.1 Actinomadura napierensis | reverse complement strand
CGATCAGCATGTATCACAAACGTTGGTTTGAGGCGGCGCTTCGGCCACGATTGCATTGACCTCTGGAAATGTATCTCAACCAGCTTCGGGGTTCAAGGTCCAATGATGTAAAAAACCACGCTAAGAGGTTAATTCATTGTTTGTATTGAAATTTAATGGTCTTAACTCGCCCTTCAGAATATCTTCCGGTAACGAAAACGTATAATGCCCCAGCATATTTATATGGCCATGTATCAGCGGCGATAATCTTGCCAGATGCTCCTCTTCAGGTGTTTCCCCCGATTTGCGAAGATGTGACAACGCCTCCTGCATGTAAAGTGTGTTCCACAGCACAACCGCATTGGTCACCAGACCCAGAGCACCGAGTTGATCTTCCTGCCCTTCACGGTAGCGTTTTCTAATTTCACCACGTTGTCCGTAGCAAATGGCTCGAGCCACTGCATGGCGTCCTTCTCCCCGGTTGAGCTGAGTGAGGATCCGACGCCGGTAATCCTCATCATCGATATAGTTGAGAAGATACAACGTCTTGTTGACCCGGCCCACTTCCATAATCGCCTGAGCCAGACCAGATGGTCGGCTACTTCTCAACAGTGAACGAATAAGCTCTGATGCATGGATGGTCCCAAGCTTCAGTGAGCCCGCCATTCGCATCATTTCATCCCATTGGGATTCTATTTTTGACAGTCCAACACATCCCCGGGCCAGCTCATTCAGGGCACCATAATGTGCCGTTTTATCTGCCCGCCAGAATATCGCCCCGCCTGCATCGGCCAGACGAGGGGAAAACTGGTAGCCCAGTAACCAGAACAGGCCAAAAATGATATCGCTGGATCCTGCCGTGTCCGTCATAATTTCTACCGGATTCAGCCCGGTCTGCTGCTCCAGAAGCC
>NZ_BAAAMR010000279.1:0-900 GCF_039529375.1 Actinomadura napierensis | reverse complement strand
TTAGAGGTCCTAACAGAATCAGCGGACGAGGCGTCGCCAGCAGATGATGGCTGCGGCGAGGGTCATGAAGGCTTCGTGGATGTCGTCGCGGATCTCCCAGCGGATGCGCAGGCGGCGGAACCAGTGCAGCAGGCCGATGGTGCGTTCGACGACGTAGCGGTGGACACCCAGGCCGGACCCGTGCGGGGTACCGCGGCGGGCGATGACCGGTTTGATGCCCTTGGCCCACACCAGGCGCCGGTACTTGTCGTGGTCGTAGCCGCGGTCGGCCAGCAGCCGCCCGGGTCTTCGACGAGGTCGACCGATCCGGCCGCGCACGGGTGGCACCGCCTCCAGCAATGGCATCAGCTGGGTGACGTCGTTGCGGTTCCCGCCGGTCAGCGACAAGGCGAGCGGGGTGCCGTGGCCGTCGGTCAGCAGGTGGTGTTTGGAGCCCGGCCGGCCGCGGTCGACCGGGCTCGGACCGGTTTTGGGCCGCCCTTCAAAGCCCGTACGTGGGAGCTGTCGATCACCGCCCTGGACCAGTCCAGCTGCCCGGCGGCGTGCAGTTCTTCCAGCAGCAGACGGTGCAGCCGCTCCCACACCCCGGCCCGGTGCCATTCGGCCAGCCGCCGCCAGCACGTCATGCCCGACCCGAACCCCAGCTCCTGGGGCAGGAACTCCCACCGGATCCCGGTGTGCAACACGAACAAGATCCCGCACAACACCCTGCGGTCCTCCAACCGCTTACGCCCGGCGTGACGCCTGCGGCGCTCCACCTTCGGCAGCAGCGGCTCGATCCGCTCCCACAGGCTGTCGGGCACGATCCACGGGGGTTGCTCGCCCTTACGCACCCGCCCACACCACACCCGACCATCACTACATGTCGCGCCACATACACATTTTGTTATGACCTCTTAG
>NZ_BAAAMR010000278.1:0-904 GCF_039529375.1 Actinomadura napierensis | reverse complement strand
TGTTCTAACCACAGAGGTTGCGAACACGGTCAGCCGATGATCTTGAAATGAGGGAGGGCCTCCGGGTTCGGTGTGGATTGCGACATCTGCACCGGCACTCAGGAGGCCCTCATGCCCCACCGTAACGCTCCGCTGACCGAGACCGGCAGGCTTCGACTGGCCCGCTGCGTGGTCGAGGACGGCTGGCCGCTGCGGCGGGCCGCCGAACGGTTCCAGGTCGCGACTTCGACCGCGCACCGCTGGGCCGGCCGCTACCGCGAGCTGGGCGAGGCGGGAATGGCCGACCGGTCCAGCCGCCCACATCACAGCCCGCACCGCACCCCGACCCGCCTGGAGCGACGCATCATCAAAGTGCGGGTGGCGCGCCGTTGGGGACCGGCCCGCATCGGCTACCCGCTGGGCGTCCATCCCTCCACGGTGCACCGCGTACTGTCCCGCTACCGCATGGCCCGCCTGAGGCACCTGGACCGCGCCACCGCACGTCCCGTCCGACGCTACGAGCATCCCGCGCCCGGCGACCTGGTCCACGTCGACATCAAAAAGCTCGGCAACATCCCCGACGGCGGCGGCCACAAGGCACACGGCCGCGCGGTCGGCCGCCGCCGCTCCTCAGCCCACCGCGACCCGACCCGCCCCCGCAAGACCTCCAACCACCCCAACCTGGGCTACGGCTACCTGCACAACGCCGTCGACGACCACTCCCGCCTGGCCTACACCGAAGTCCTCCCCGACGAGACCAAGGAAACCGCCACCGCGTTCTGGACCCGAGCCCACGCCTTCTTCACCACCGCCGGCATCACCGTGACCCGCGTCCTGACCGACAACGGCTCCTGCTACCGCTCCAGACTCTGGCGCGACACCCTGCACGCGGCCGGCATCACCCACAAACGCACCCGCCCCTACC
>NZ_BAAAMR010000277.1:0-916 GCF_039529375.1 Actinomadura napierensis | reverse complement strand
TTTAAGACTTACCGCCATACCACACCTGAACAGCGTGCTGTTTTTTTAGAAAATATTGCAGATGAACTCGATGCTTTGGGTACCGATTTTCTAGAAATTGTCTCACAGGAAACTGCTTTGCCACTTGCACGTTTACAAGGTGAACGTGCCCGGACCAGTGGGCAAATGCGCCTGTTTGCTAAAGTGCTGCGCCGTGGTGATTTTTTAGGTGCCCGTATTGATACCGCTTTGCCTGAGCGCCAGCCTTTACCTCGCCCAGACCTGCGTCAGATTAAAATCGGTGTAGGCCCTGTTGCAGTCTTTGGGGCAAGTAACTTTCCTTTAGCATTCTCAACTGCGGGTGGTGACACTGCTTCGGCACTGGCAGCAGGTTGCTCTGTAGTGGTGAAAGCCCATAGTGGACACATGGCGACAGCAGATTTTGTAGCGCAGGCAATTGAGCGTGCCGTAGAAAAATCAAATATGCCTAAAGGCGTATTTAACATGATCTACGGTAATGGTGTGGGTGAACCACTGGTTAAGCATCCTTTAATTCAAGCTGTGGGTTTTACAGGTTCATTGCGTGGTGGACGAGCTTTATGTGATATGGCCGCAGCCCGTCCACAACCGATTCCGGTGTTTGCTGAAATGAGCAGTATTAACCCGATGCTGATGTTGCCAGAAGCCTTAAAAAACCGTGGTGACAAAATTGCACAGGACTTGGCTGATTCAGTGGTTTTAGGCTGTGGTCAGTTCTGTACCAATCCGGGTTTAATCTTGGGTATTAAATCAGCTGAATTTAGCCAGCTTATTAGCAACCTGACTGAAATTATGGGGGCTAAGCCTGCACAGACTATGCTCAATGCCGGCACCTTAAAAAGTTACACCGCTGGTCTTGAGCACTTGACCCAGCATCAAGGCATTAAGCATTTGGCTG
>NZ_BAAAMR010000276.1:529-921 GCF_039529375.1 Actinomadura napierensis | reverse complement strand
TAATTGCCATAGCACTTGCCCTGCGATACGTCGAAACTCCTCCATACTTCCACTGCGTAATTTAATTAAAAAATCAAATCCCCCACTGACCATATGGCATTCAACGATTTCTGGATAATGCACGACTGCGTCAATAAACTCATCTAAAACATTAGGTGTGGTTTTATCAAGTAAGACTTCGACAAAAACCAAAAAATTTGCATTTAACTTAACTGGATTTAATTTAGCTTCATAACCTAAGATGAATTCATCTTTGGTGAGCTTCTGCACTCGTGCCATAACTGCTGTTGGAGACAAATTGACGAGTTCAGCTAATCTGCTGTTGGAAATACGCCCATCTGTTTGAAGAATATCCAAAATTTTTAAATCGGTGCGATCAAGGCTTAATAATG
>NZ_BAAAMR010000276.1:0-519 GCF_039529375.1 Actinomadura napierensis | reverse complement strand
GCCATTCATCTGAATTTTCCTATAAAAAATGGGCAAAATGTAGTGAGTTATTCGGTGTTTCTTCTGTAATGATAAATTATCTAAACCTCTCTACTCAAGATGAGTTTACGAGAGCTGGTTGGCGGAAATAGATATGAACACAATGGATACTTTTCATCAAATGGATAAATCTCACCAAGGCTATATCACCGAATTCAACGATAAAAGTGAGTTTGAACAACGCATTAATACAGCTTGGCGACGTGCCGAACCTGAAGCTGTAGAAGAGCTATTACAAGCTGCTGCGGTATCTGATGATTTAGATCATAAAATTTATGACCTTGCATTTAACCTTGCCCATAATTTACGTGAACGTAAGACCTCTTCAGGTAAAGCAGGTATTGTTCAAGGGTTATTACAAGAATTCTCTCTTTCTTCACAAGAAGGCGTGGCTTTGATGTGTCTTGCTGAAGCTTTGCTTCGTATTCCAGACACAGCAACACGTGATTTGCTCATTCGCGATAAAATCAATCAAGGTAA
>NZ_BAAAMR010000275.1:0-928 GCF_039529375.1 Actinomadura napierensis | reverse complement strand
TAAAGCAACAAACTTCAATTCGGTTAGATGCTGATGTACTTGCTTGGTTCAAAGCACAAGGCAAAGGTTATCAAACACGTATGAATGAAATTTTACGAGATGCTATGCTAAAAGAATTAAAAAATCATCAATAAGAATGGGAGCTTAGGCTCCCATTTTTGACTTCATTTTTAGGGGGGATTACCATTCAAAAATTTAAATAGTAGATTTTATAAATTTTTAAGTGTTATATTATAATATAACATTAAATTTGGTTGTTTTATGCTAAATAAAAGTAAACTATTTTTAGCTTTAATTACTTTAGGGGCCTCGAAAATTTTATTGGCAGCTGAAGGGCCTGTTACTACCTTAAATACAATAGTATTAACTGCACAATCTGATGAGTTAGGGTCTGAGCTGTTAGGCAAAAGTCTAAATGTTAGTAATCAGTTTATTGATACTAGTAAACTTAAACAGCGTTCGACAACTCTAGGGGATGCCTTGGGTACGGAATTAGGAATTCATTCTAATCAATATGGAGGTGGAGCATCTACTCCTATTATTCGTGGGCAGGAAGGAAAACGTATTAAAGTTTTACAGAATAATGCTGACGTGTTGGATATGTCTAATATGTCCCCAGATCACGCTGTCACAGTTGAACCAAGTTTAGCTAAGTCTATTGAAATTATACGTGGTGCAAGTACCCTTTTGTATAGTTCAAATAGTGCGGCAGGGGTAGTCAATGTCATTGACTATAAAATTCCAACCCAAATGCCTCAAGACGGATTAGAGGGTAATACTACATTACGTTTTAATACTGGCAGTAATGAGAAGTTGACCACAGCAGGTGTAACAGTTGGCTTAAGCCCACATGTAGCTTTACGGGCAGAAGGGTTATATCGTAATGCTGGTAACTATAAAACTCCTCATTACCAGTCTAGCTCTTATA
>NZ_BAAAMR010000274.1:0-935 GCF_039529375.1 Actinomadura napierensis | reverse complement strand
GAAGTCGCCCTGGACCTGGCGCTGCAATGCTCCCCCGACCACCCCTGGGTCCACACCCATCCCGAATGGTTCACCACCCGCGCCGACGGCACCATCGCCTACGCCGAGAACCCGCCCAAGAAATACCAGGACATCTACCCCCTCAACTTCGACAACGACCCCGACGGCCTCTACACCGAAGTGAAACGGGTCATCCGGCACTGGATGGACCACGGAGTCCGGATCTTCCGCGTCGACAACCCCCACACCAAACCCGTCGACTTCTGGGAACGCCTCCTGGCCGACATCCACACCACCGACCCCGACGTGCTGTTCCTGGCCGAGGCCTTCACTCGCCCCGCGATGATGCACACCCTGGCCAAAATCGGGTTCCACCAGTCCTACACCTACTTCACCTGGCGCAACGCCGCCGACGAACTCACCGCCTACTTCACCGAACTCACCGGCCCCGCCGCCGCCTACATGCGCCCCAACACCTTCACCAACACCCCCGACATCCTCAACGAATACCTCCAGCACGGCGGCCGCCCCGCCTTCGAAATCCGCGCCATCCTCGCCGCACTCCTGTCCCCCACCTGGGGCATCTACTCCGGCTACGAACTCTGCGAGAACACCCCCGTACGCCCCGGCAGCGAGGAATACCGCGACTCCGAGAAATACCAGTACCGCCCCCGCGACTGGGAAGCCGCCGACCGCGACAACACCACCATCGCCCCACTCATCACCCGGCTCAACACGCTTCGCAACGCCCACCCCGCACTCCAACTGCTGCGGAACCTGAATTTCCACCACATCGACCAGCCGGAACTGCTCGCCTTCTCCAAACGCCACATGGACGACGTGGTGCTCGCGGTGGTCAACCTCAACCCGCACCAGCCGCGCGAAGCGACCGTCCACCTCGACCTCACCGCACTCGGCCTCCCCAACGACCCCGA
>NZ_BAAAMR010000273.1:0-936 GCF_039529375.1 Actinomadura napierensis | reverse complement strand
GCTGCGCACGGCCCTGCGCCGCCGCGATGTCTTCGTCTCGCCCAGTTGGCGCTATGCCGACCCGCGCCTTGGCCTGCTCGACGGTGCCGAATGGCTGGCGGCGCGACCGATCATCTGCCGGTCACTGGGCCTGACCATCGACGCCAAAACCACCCTGGACGCCTTGTCCGTCGAGCTGGATGCAACCTGGCTGGCAGTAGCCGCGCGCCTGCCCGACAACCCGGCGATTCAACTGAGCGAGAACACCGAGGGCAAGACCGAACTGTCGCTCGGGGCGCTGGACAAGCTGGACGAGCCCTGCTCGTTGCTGCAACTGCGGGCGGCCGTGTCTGACCTGATGCCGCGTGTCGATCTGCCGGAAATCCTCTTGGAAATCGCCGCCCGCACTGGCTTTTCCGAGGCCTTCACCCATGTCTCCGAACGCAATGCACGCGCCGACAACCTGGTCACCAGCCTCTGCGCGGTGCTGTTGGGCGGGGCCTGCAACACCGGCCTGGAGCCCTTGATCCGCACCGACAACCCGGCGCTGCGCCGTGACCGGCTGTCCTGGGTCAGCCAGAATTATATCCGCGACGACACCCTGTCAGCGGCTAACGCCATCCTGGTCGGAGCGCAAAGCCAACTGGAACTGGCCCAAGTCTGGGGTGGCGGCGAGGTCGCCTCCGCCGATGGCATGCGCTTCGTCGTACCGGTGCGCACCGTGCATGCCGGCCCCAATCCGAAGTATTTCGGCACCGGCCGGGGTGTCACCTGGTACAACCTGATTTCCGACCAATTCTCCGGCCTCAACGCCATCACCGTGCCCGGCACGCTGCGCGACAGCCTGGTGTTGCTGGAGGTCGTGCTGGAACAGCAGACCGAGTTGCAGCCGACGCAAATCATGACCGACACCGGGGCCTACAGCGATGTGGTGTTCGGGCTCTTCCGCCTACTTGG
>NZ_BAAAMR010000272.1:617-1002 GCF_039529375.1 Actinomadura napierensis | reverse complement strand
AACAGGTACACATCAAGAAAGATTACCTAATGCACAAGAAATGTATACTCATGGTATGCATCTCGCTACTAATTCTTTTGAAATAGGTAACCGCTTTCTAAGAAAAGAGAAATCCAATAATTTAGAAATCAGTCTGGCCTATAAGGATGATTTACTTGATTATCAAATCAGTACTTACTATTATGATTTTGATAACTATATATATTTACAGACACTCAATGAAGTTTTAGGAACTACAAAAGTTAGAGATCAGCATACACTACGTATTAATCATTATAGCCAGTCTGCTGCTAATTTTTATGGATTAGAGGGCAACATAGGGTATCAATTTAATTCTGTTTATCACGGCTCTCTTTTTGGAGATTATGTGAAAGGCCGTTTAACA
>NZ_BAAAMR010000272.1:0-607 GCF_039529375.1 Actinomadura napierensis | reverse complement strand
GCATACGATATCTGGAATAGAGAACCGACTTTAGCTCCCCAAAAGGATCGTTACACTCCTAGATTACCTCCTGCTCGTTTGGGTACACGACTAAAAGCTGATTTTGATGAATCGCTTAAAGGTGAAATAGAATATTATCGAGTCTTTAAACAAGATAATATTTCTAAATTTGAGCAGGTTACATCAGGTTATAATATGCTTAATATGACTTTAGCATATAAAAATAAGCTATCTCACACAGAATATGATTTATTCTTTAAAGCGAATAATTTACTTGATCAGAAAGTCTATGCCCATGAAACATTTTTGCCATATATTCCCCAAATTGGAAGAAATTTTAGTTTAGGCTTAAATCTTAATTTCTAGATAAGATACTGTAATCTTCTAAGAAAATTTCTTAGAAGATTTTTCTTATAAAATGATTAGATTAATAATTAAGGTAAGCGTCCGCTGAATCCCATACCTATTTTTTAATTCTATTTAGGTTTCCAGCAGTGTGGCAGTAACTCTTCAATCTGGGTCACTTTATGTGTCGGCAGCCTTTTCAGCACTGAATAGCCACCGATTTTGTAGACACCTTTTAGCTAGATAAAAGGCAATTTTTTTG
>NZ_BAAAMR010000271.1:0-1022 GCF_039529375.1 Actinomadura napierensis | reverse complement strand
TCGACGTAGGAGCCGACGCCGAAGACGGGGTGGCGTTGCCGGATCTCGATCATTTTGCGGGTCCAGTGCAGGAGTGATCCGGGGTTGTTGATCTGTGCTTCGACGTTGACGGCCTGGTAGCCGTAGATGGGGTCCATGATGACGGGGAGGTAGAGGCGGGCGGGGTCGCATTGGGAGAAGCCGGCGTTGCGGTCGGGGGTCCATTGCATGGGGGTGCGGACGGCGTCGCGGTCGCCGAGCCAGATGTTGTCGCCCATGCCGATTTCGTCGCCGTAGTACAGGACGGGTGAGCCGGGGAGGGAGAGCAGGAGGGCGGTGAAGAGTTCGAGTTGGTTGCGGTCGTTGTCCAGGAGGGGTGCGAGGCGGCGGCGGATGCCGATGTTGGCTTTCATGCGGGGGTCTTTGGCGTATTCGGTGTACATGTAGTCGCGTTCTTCGTCGGTGACCATCTCCAGGGTGAGTTCGTCGTGGTTGCGGAGGAAGATGCCCCATTGGCAGGATTCGGGGATTTTGGGGGTTTGGGCCATGATCTCGGAGATGGGGTAGCGCTGTTCGCGGCGGACGGCCATGAAGATGCGGGGCATGACGGGGAAGTGGAAGGCCATGTGGCATTCGTCGCCGCCGGCGCCGGGGTCGCCGAAGTATTCGACGACGTCGGCGGGCCATTGGTTGGCTTCGGCGAGCAGGACGCGGTCGGGGTAGAGGCGGTCGACTTCGGCGCGGACGCGTTTGAGGTAGGCGTGGGTTTCGGGGAGGTTCTCGCAGTTGGTGCCTTCGCGGGCGTACAGGTAGGGGACGGCGTCGAGGCGGAAGCCGTCGATGCCGAGGTCGAGCCAGAAGCGCAGGACTTCGAGCATGGCGTCCTGGACGGCGGGGTTGTCGTAGTTGAGGTCGGGTTGGTGGGAGAAGAAGCGGTGCCAGTAGTACTGGCCGCGGACCGGGTCGTAGGTCCAGTTGGACTGTTCGGTGTCGACGAAGATGATGCGGGCGTCGGGGTATTTCTCGTCGGTGTCGTCCCACAT
>NZ_BAAAMR010000270.1:0-1023 GCF_039529375.1 Actinomadura napierensis | reverse complement strand
AATTTATTCTCGATTCTATAATTTTTAATATGCTTCAATATAACAAAAAAATGATTATTCACGCACTTGCGCTTGCACCCATCCCATTGCTGAGTTTATCTGCTTTAGGGGTAATAATATTAAATGCTGAGTTCAACCTTTATTCGATTGGAGTTGTTTTTCTAGCCCACTTCTTATTTTATTTACTTTTTTATGGCCTTCTGGTTATTCCTTTTGTATATATCATTTCCTATTTTCTCGCCCGTAAAAATCGTTTAAATCTGATGAGTATTTTCATCAGCACAACTGCGATCTGGATTTTGATTGGCCCTATTACACATTTGATTTTTGTCGGATCATTCCCTTCCCCTTGGTGGCATATTTATAAGATCTACAGTTTCTATCTGATGATCTTATTTACAGGCTTTTGCTATTGGTTAGGCTTAAAGTGGCTAAGCCAGAAAAACAAATGACCGAATCATGTATTCCCTTGATTAAGCCTTTGCCACTCCACCACAAAATCCTTATACTTAGTGGCAATTTTTCTCATAAATTCGTGGATGCTACATGAGTCGCGCCATCTCGCACATTGATACATTTCAGGGCTTAATTCTTGCCCTACAAAACTATTGGGCCGAACAAGGCTGCGTCGTACTACAACCTTACGACATGGAAATGGGCGCTGGAACATTCCACACCGCAACATTCTTACGTGCTTTAGGGCCAGAGACTTGGAACGCGGCATACGTTCAACCTTCACGTCGTCCAAAAGATGGTCGCTACGGTGAAAACCCGAACCGTTTGCAACACTATTACCAGTTCCAAGTAGTACTTAAACCAAACCCAGACAATATCCAACAGCTTTATCTCGATTCTTTAAAAGCAATCGGGATTGATACGCTTACTCACGATATCCGTTTCGTAGAAGACAACTGGGAATCTCCAACTCTTGGGGCTTGGGGCTTAGGTTGGGAAGTTTGGCTTAACGGTATGGAAGTAACTCAGTTCACTTACTTCCAACAAGTTGGTGGTGTTGGATGTTAC
>NZ_BAAAMR010000269.1:0-1055 GCF_039529375.1 Actinomadura napierensis | reverse complement strand
AGCAGTTTGAGGGCCATTAGCGCTTTCAGGCTTTAAATCGTCACAACCAAAAACTTAGCAACAATAAAACTTGAGATGTGCCAAGCACAGTCTTTATAGGCTTTGCTGTGCCTTTTTTTCTCCCAAAAAAGTATCTCATTTACAAACAACAAGAATTTATAACGGTAAAACTATGCCAAATTTAGCTCTCCCAACACGTACCTTATATGTTGTAAATAAAGCAATTGATCTGTTTCACCACCGGGGATTTCACCTTATTGGCGTCGACAGAATAGTGAAAGAATCAGAGATTACAAAAGCGACTTTTTATAATTATTTTCACTCTAAAGAACGACTCATTGAAATTTGCTTGATGGTGCAAAAAGAAAAGCTCCAAGAACAAGTAGTCGCAATGGTCGAATATGACTTAAGCACTCCTGCCATCGATAAACTCAAAAAGCTTTATGATTTACATACCGATTTAGAAGGGCCGTATTACTTATTATTTAAAGCCGTTTTTGAAATTAAAAATAGCTATCCCAACGCTTATCAATCCGCAGTGCGCTATAGAACATGGCTAAAAAATGAGATTTATAGCCAGCTTAGAACACTAAAACCCGATGTCTCTTTTACCGATGCCAAACTATTTTTATATATGGTGGAAGGCACAATCATTCAGCTTTTAAGCTCTGGTGGGGTAAGCGAGCGGGAAAAGATGTTGGATTATTTTTTAAACTCTTTTGTTAGAAATTTTAGTCCATGTATGTTTACTCATGTCGATGCTAGCAAGTGCTAGCCTGTTCTTCTATGACGGCTTATATGTAAAAGCTAGACGAGTTGTTTTGAAGGGGGAGAGAAATAATAAATAAAGCCTCCTTAGAAAGGCTGCTTGTGTACAAAAGAATATAAAAACAGCAAGTAACACTTACTCAAGTGTCATTTTAAACTGATTGGTATTTATACAATATAGTTATCAGATCACAAGGATATGAACTAATGAAATTTCTAAAATTTTTAACTTTTAGCACGATTCTTACCTTATCCGCACATACCTATGCGACAGTGGGTGGTGGACA
>NZ_BAAAMR010000268.1:0-1061 GCF_039529375.1 Actinomadura napierensis | reverse complement strand
AATTTAGATTGAAGCTGTACGGTGCTTAAGTGCACAGTGCTCTAAACTGAAATGTTGAAGTTACTAACTTGTAGGTAACATCGACTGTTTGGGGTTGTATAGTCAAGTAATTAAGTGCATGTGGTGGATGCCTTGGCAGTCAGAGGCGATGAAAGACGTGATAGCCTGCGAAAAGCTCCGGGGAGGCGGCAAATATCCTTTGATCCGGAGATGTCTGAATGGGGGAACCCACCTACTTTAAGGTAGGTATTGCAACATGAATACATAGTGTTGCAAGGCGAACGCGGGGAAGTGAAACATCTCAGTACCCTTAGGAAAAGAAATCAATTGAGATTCCCTCAGTAGCGGCGAGCGAACGGGGATCAGCCCATTAAGTTATGTGTGTTTTAGTGGAACGCTCTGGGAAGTGCGAACGTAGAGGGTGATATTCCCGTACACGAAAGGGCACACATAATGATGACGAGTAGGGCGAGGCACGTGAAACCTTGTCTGAATATGGGGGGACCATCCTCCAAGGCTAAATACTCCTGACTGACCGATAGTGAACCAGTACCGTGAGGGAAAGGCGAAAAGAACCCCTGTGAGGGGAGTGAAATAGATCCTGAAACCGCATGCATACAAGCAGTGGGAGCACCTTCGTGGTGTGACTGCGTACCTTTTGTATAATGGGTCAGCGACTTATATTCAGTAGCGAGGTTAACCGTATAGGGGAGCCGTAGAGAAATCGAGTCTTAATAGGGCGTTTAGTTGCTGGGTATAGACCCGAAACCAGGCGATCTATCCATGAGCAGGTTGAAGGTTGGGTAACACTAACTGGAGGACCGAACCCACTGTCGTTGAAAAGCCAGGGGATGACTTGTGGATAGGGGTGAAAGGCTAATCAAGCCTGGTGATAGCTGGTTCTCCCCGAAAGCTATTTAGGTAGCGCCTCGGACGAATACCATAGGGGGTAGAGCACTGTTTCGGCTAGGGGGTCATCCCGACTTACCAAACCGATGCAAACTCCGAATACCTATGAGTACTATCCGGGAGACAGACTGCGGGTGCTAACATCCGTAGTC
>NZ_BAAAMR010000267.1:0-1138 GCF_039529375.1 Actinomadura napierensis | reverse complement strand
TGAAGGTGCGGTAACACGCACTGGAGGACCGAACCGGTGCCCGTTGAAAAGGTCTGGGATGACCTGTGGTTAGGGGTGAAAGGCCAATCAAACTCCGTGATAGCTGGTTCTCCCCGAAATCTATTTAGGTAGTGCCTCGCGTGAATACTCCAGGGGGTAGAGCACTGGATGGGCTAGGGGGGTTTACCGCCTTACCAAACCTAACCAAACTCCGAATACCTGGAAGTACTGCGCGGGAGACAGACGGCGGGTGCTAACGTCCGTCGTCAAAAGGGAAACAACCCAGACCGCCAGCTAAGGTCCCAAAGTTGTGGTTAAGTGGTAAACGATGTGGGAAGGCTTAGACAACTAGGAGGTTGGCTTAGAAGCAGCCATCCTTGAAAGAGTGCGTAATAGCTCACTGGTCAAGTCGGCCTGCGCGGAAGATGTAACGGGGCTAAAACTATGTGCCGAAGCTGCGGATTTGACATTAGTCAAGTGGTAGGGGAGCGTTCTGTAAGCCGATGAAGGTGTATTGAGAAGCTTGCTGGAGGTATCAGAAGTGCGAATGCTGACGTGAGTAACGACAAAACGGGTGAAAAACCCGTTCGCCGAAAGACCAAGGGTTCCAGTCCAACGTTAATCGGGGCTGGGTGAGTCGACCCCTAAGGCGAGGCCGAAAGGCGTAGTCGATGGGAAAATGGTTAATATTCCATTACTTCTGTGTAATGCGATGAGAGGACGGAGAAGGCTAAATCAGCCTGGCGTTGGTTGTCCAGGTGAAAGGATGTAGGCATGTATCTTAGGCAAATCCGGGGTACTCTATGCTGAGATCTGATAGCAAGCTGTACTTGTACAGCGAAGTGGTTGATGCCATGCTTCCAGGAAAAGTCTCTAAGCTTCAGTTACACAGGAATCGTACCCGAAACCGACACAGGTGGTCAGGTCGAGTAGACCAAGGCGCTTGAGAGAACTCTGCTGAAGGAACTAGGCAAAATGGTACCGTAACTTCGGGAGAAGGTACGCTGTTGTTGGTGATGGAACTCGCTTCCTGAGCTGACGACAGCCGCAGAAACCAGGCCGCTGCAACTGTTTATTAAAAACATAGCACTCTGCAAACACGAAAGTGGACGTATAGGGTGTGATGCCTGCCCGGTGC
>NZ_BAAAMR010000266.1:0-1154 GCF_039529375.1 Actinomadura napierensis | reverse complement strand
CGGAGGAGGAACCCGACGTGTGAGGTGTCCAGGGAGTGGACGTCGTAGGGATTGTCCGGGGTCAGGGCGTCGGCTTCGGCGATCAGCCGGTCCTGCATGGCCACCGGAAGCGTCCGGTCCTCGGTGAGACGGATGTAGGTGCGGGCGATCGTGCCCCAGGTGTCGGCCTGGACGCGGGCGTCGGCGGTCATCACCGCTATGGACTCATCGGGTTGCAGGATGTTGAGGAAGGCTCGGAACTGCTCGTCGGTGGCGTCGGCCATCGTCGCCGCCTTGAGAGCGGCGAGCAGTTGCGGGTCGGCGGTGCGGTAGTTGGCCCGGCCGGCGCCGAGCTCGGCCGGGTCTCCGACGTTGAAGGCGGCCAGCGGGGCCATCAGGTTGGCGGCGAACTCGGGTTCCTGCATGTAGACGACGGGGCTGGCCAGCTTCACGCACGACCACGCGGAGATGTACACCAGGCGGCTCACCAGCGCGGGGATCGCGTTTCCTACCCCTGTGATCGTCGTTCCGCCGAGGCTGGCTCCGACCAGGACCACCGGTCCGTGCTCGGACGCGCGCTCGACGGCGTCGATGACGGTGTCGACATTGTCCTGCAGGGTGACCTCGGCCAGCGACGATGGTTGCTTCGCCCACGCCTCGAGGTCCTGCGGAGCCTGGTAGGCGACCGGGTACTGCGCGTCGAGGCCGTGGCCCGGCAGGTCGACGGCGTAGCTGCGGTGGCCCCGCAGCGCCAGTTCGCGTTGCACCGGCGCCCACATGAACGAGCTGCTGCCGGAACCGTGGACCAGCACGAAGGTGGGAGCATCAGCGGCCTGCCGTCCAGGACGGGAGGGGCTGTTGGAGACAGATGACATACAGGTCGGTCCGATCGGATTGGGCGCGGCAGCCACACCCGGTATCGGGCATGAGGATGCGACTGCCGCTGAAGTAAGGGGCGAGCGCGCACAGCGGCGGGCTCGGTGATGGCACAGACCAATCGAGGTCGGTGCCTAGTCGAGCCGCGCGTCGGCCCATCACGGCAGAACGCGGCTGAGAGCCTCAACCGGTGGCTGTGCGAAGTTGACGGTTCGGGTCGAGCGAAGCCCACGCGGCAGCGTCAATCGCTACCGGGGCTTCCTCAACCGCCGCGGGTCACCCGGTGACCGGCGGGACCA
>NZ_BAAAMR010000265.1:0-1230 GCF_039529375.1 Actinomadura napierensis | reverse complement strand
CTTGGGCTCAAGGGATCAATGCATCACCGATAATGATCTTGGTCATTGTGGGAGGTGTAGTGCGGGACTACGGGTTCTCGGCTGTGCAGCAGGACGAGCTGTGGCGGCTATGGAAGGAGGGCGCGTCGCTCGGATTCATCGCGCGGAGTCTGGGCGCCGAGCTCCAGCACGTGCGGCGATTTCTTGGCCAGACCGGTGGCGTGAGGGTGTCACCGCCGCGGCGCTCGCCGCACCACCTCACCTCCGGGGAGCGTGAGGAGATCTCCCGTGGGATCGTCTCAGGCCTGTCCGCTCGGGCGATCGCCAGACAGCTGCGCCGGCCCGCTTCGACGGTGTCTCGGGAGATTCAGCGCAACGGTGGCCGCGACGCCTATCGCGCGCATGAAGCCGACGTGGCCGCACTGCAGCGCAGCCACCGTCCCAAGAAGGCGAAGCTGGCAAGCGCGCCCGTCCTGCGCGCCCTGGTCGAGGAGATGCTCGACCAGCGCTGGTCTCCTGTGCAGATCGCTGGTCGACTGGAGCTGCTGTTTCCCGATGAGCCGGCCATGCGGGTCTCGCACGAGACCATCTACCTGTCGCTGTATGACCCTCGGCGCCGAGCCATCGACCGCAAGCTGAGCAGGCGGCTGCGTACCGCCAGGCTCATGCGCCGCCCGCGGAAGGCCCGAGCGATAACCGGGCAGGGGCAGATCAAAGACATGACCCCGATCAAGGCGCGCCCACCCGAGATCGAGGACCGGGTCGTTCCTGGCCACTGGGAAGGCGACCTCATCATGGGCACACGTCCCTCGGCGATCGCGACCCTGGTCGAGCGCACCAGCCGCTACGTGAAGCTCGTCGCGCTACCCGATGGCAACAAAGCCCACGACGTCCGTCCGCACCTCACCCGGGCGGCCTTGGACATCCCCTCGCCGCTGCGTTTGTCCATGACCTGGGACCGCGGACGGGAGATGGCCGACCATCTGGCCTTCACCGCCGAGACCGGCATGCCGGTCTACTTCTGCGAGAGCCGAAGCCCTTGGCAGCGAGGCTCGAACGAGAATACGAACGGACTGCTTCGCCAGTACCTGCCCAAGTACCACGACCTCAGGAAACTCACCCAGGCAGACCTCGATGCGATCGCCGCCGAACTCAACGGCAGGCCCCGCGAAACCCACGGCTTCCTGTCATCCAGCGAGGTCTACTCTGACCTTTGCGGACAAGTTGATGCATTGATCCACTGAGGCCGCC
>NZ_BAAAMR010000264.1:0-1231 GCF_039529375.1 Actinomadura napierensis | reverse complement strand
GACCGTGCTGGTGCAGCGCGGCACGCTGCGGGTCGGCGACTCGATCGTCTGCGGCGTGGCCAGCGGCCGCGTCGGCGGCGAGGCGGGCGACGGTCGCGGGCGCGAGCGGCAGGCCCGCCTGGGCCGCGGCGGCGGCGACGCGAAGGATCAGCGCGGGGTCGTTCAGGTCGGCGTTGCGGGCGAGGACGACCTCGTCGTCGTGTTCGACGGCGCCGTCGCCCACCGGCCGGCGATCGAGCGGCGCGCGGCGCTGCCGGGTGGCGCGTTCGACGCGGCGCCACAGCTGGTCGGCGGCGTAGGTGATCGTGCGGGCGGCGCCGGCGATGGCGCGCAGCAGCGCGTCGGCGTCCGGCATGCCGACCGTGCGGGCGACGGCCTCCTGCTCCTGCAGGACGAGCCGGTCCGTGGCGCGTCCGGTGACCTCATGCAGGGCGTGCCTGATGTCCAGCAGCAGGTCGTGCGCGGCCATGACCCGGCCGTCCGGCGCGGAGGCGATCCAGGAGGCGGCGACCGCCCGCATCACGTGGACGTCGCGCAGGCCGCCGCGGGCCTCCTTGAGGTCGGGTTCGAGCAGGAACGCCAGTTCGCCCTGCTTCTCCCAGCGTTCGCGGCACATCGCGGCCAGTTCCGGCAGCCGGGCGCGCGCGTCGGCGCGCCAGTCGGCCAGCACGGCGGCGCGCAGCTCGTCCACGAGGACGTGGTCGCCGGCGATCCGGCGGGCGGACAGTAGTCCGAGCGCCGCCTTCAGGTCGCCGCGCGCGACGGTCCTGGCCTCGGCGACGGTGCGGACGGAATGGTCGAGGCGCAGGCCGGAGTCCCAGATCGGGTACCAGACGCGGTCGGCGATCTCGGCGATGTCGGGGCGTCCGCGGTGCAGCAGCACGAGGTCGAGGTCTCCGCCGGGGGTCAGCTCGCGCCGTCCGTGGCTGCCCACGGCCGCGAGCGCGACACCGCCCGGCTCGGACGCTCCCAGTGGCGTCCCGCCCGGTTCGAACGATCCCAGTGGCATCCCGCCCTGTTCGGACGGGCCCGACGGCGTCTCGCCAGGGCCAGAGAGCGCGGCCGCGGGTTCGGAGGAAGTATCGGGGGGCCCGGTGGCGGGGGGCGCTGACCGGCCGTCGGCCTCGGCGTCGGCGAGCAGGGCCGCCAGGCGGCGGTCCAGCTCGGCGGCGCGGCCGGCCTCGGGAGGCCGGTCTCCGGCCGGGGGATGGACGAGGGTCACACCGCTCCT
>NZ_BAAAMR010000263.1:0-1257 GCF_039529375.1 Actinomadura napierensis | reverse complement strand
AGGGCGGGTTGGGTGTAGAGGGTGTGGTCGAGTAGTTCGGGGTCTTGGCCGAACATGAGTGGTTTGAGGGGCCGGTCCAGGTGCGGGTCCAGTGCCTCGCATGTCCGGTCGAGTGCTTCGGCGAAGACGGGGAGGTGTTGGTAGAGCTGGGCGCCCATGCCGGGGCGTTGGGAGCCCTGGCCGGAGTACATGAGGGCCAGTTTTCCGCCGCCTGGGGCGGTGCGGCCGGTCACGACAGCGGGGTGCGGTTCCCCGGCTGCCAGTGCTGCCAGGCCTTCGCGCAGCGTCTCCCGGTCGCCGACGATCACGGCGCGGTGCTCCAGCATTGAGCGGGTGGTGGCCAGCGCCCATGCCACTTGACCGGGGTCCAGGTCGGGGTGGGCGTCCAGGTGCTGGATCAGTCGTTGGGCCTGCGCGGCGAGGCCCGTCTCGCTCTTGGCCGACAACAACCACGGCACGGCCGGCGCCTCGGGCCGAGGTGCTGACGGCGCGGACGCCTCCGGCTCCACTGTGGCGGGAGCCTGCTCCAGGATGAGGTGGGCGTTGGTGCCGCTGATGCCGAAGGAGGAGACGGCGGCGCGGCGGGGCCGCCCGGTCTCCGGCCAGGAGGTCTGCTCGGTGAGCAGCTCGACGGTTCTCGCGGACCAGTCGACGTGTGGAGTCGGCTCGTCCACGTGCAACGTCTGCGGCAGGACGCCCCGCTGCATGGCCTGGACCATTTTGATAACCCCGGCGACGCCCGCCGCCGATTGGGTGTGGCCGATGTTGGATTTGATGGAGCCCAGCCGCAGCGGCCGTCCGTCCGGGCGCTGGCGTCCGTAGGTGGCGATGAGTGCTTGGGCTTCGATGGGGTCGCCCAGGGTGGTTCCGGTGCCGTGGGCCTCCACCGCGTCGATGTCGTCCGGTGCGAGGCGTGCGTTGGCGAGGGCGTCCTGGATGACGCGCTGCTGGGACGGGCCGTTCGGCGCGGTCAGGCCGTTGCTCGCCCCGTCCTGGTTCACCGCCGAACCGCGGATCACCGCCAGCACCGGATGTCCGTTGCGGAGTGCGTCCGACAGCCGTTCGACCAGCACCAATCCGACACCCTCGGAGCATCCCGTGCCGTCGGCAGCGGCCGCGAACGCCTTGCAGCGGCCGTCCCAGGCCAGGCCCCGCTGCCGGGAGAATTCCAGGAAGAGGGTGGGCGTGGACATGATGGCGATGCCGCCGGCGAGTGCGAGGTCGCATTCGTTGTTGTGGAGGGATTGGCGGGCGAGG
>NZ_BAAAMR010000262.1:0-1270 GCF_039529375.1 Actinomadura napierensis | reverse complement strand
TGAGCTTCCCCCCGTTTCACGGCCACGTGACCTGAGTTGGCCGTGGGCCAACGGGGAAGGACGTGTCTCGTGCCGCCACCTCATCCGCCGGAGTTCCGGCGCCGCGCTGTCGAGCTGGCCCGGACCGGCGACAAACCGGTCACAGTGCTAGCCAAGAGCCTGGGCATCAGCCAGTCCTGCCTGAGTAGTTGGATACGGCAGGCAGACGCCGACGAGGGCCGCGGAGACGGCCTGACGAGCGCGGAGAAGAAGGAACTGGTCGAGTTGCGACGCAAGGCCAGGCAGTTGGAACTGGAGAACGAAATCCTCAAACGGGCGGCGGCGTATTTCGCCCGCGAGAACGTCCTCCCAAAATAAAGTACTCGCTGGTCCGCGAACTCGCCGATTACGACATTCCCGTAGCGGTGGCCTGCCGAGTCCTGGGCGTCTCCCGCTCCGGTTACAAGGACTGGCTCGGCCGGCCCGCCTCGATCCGCGCACAAAGCAACGCCGAGTTGTTGAAGCTCATCCGCGCCGTCCACACCGACTCCCGGCTCAGCTACGGCGCACCGCGTGTCCACGCCGAACTGACGCTCGGGCTGGGCGAGCGAGTGAACCACAAGCGGGTCGAGCGGCTCATGCGCGAGGCGGGCATCCAGGGGATCTACCGGCGCAAGGGCCGCCGCAACCCGGTCAAAGAGCCCACCGAGGAGGACCTGGTCCAGCGCGCGTTCGACGCCCGGGCCCCGGACCTGCTGTGGGTCACCGACATCACCGAACACCCGACCGCCGAGGGGAAACTCTACTGCGCAGCCGTTCTCGACTGCTTTTCCCGCCGCATCATCGGCCATTCCATCGATATCCGCCAGACCAGCGCCCTGGTCATCGATGCGATGGCTGCATCGGTCGCGCGCCGCAAACCACAGGTCAACTCCACGATTCTGCACTCTGACCATGGGGCGCAGTTCACGTCTTGGGTGTTCGGGAAACGCCTGCGGGATGCGGGGCTGCTCGGCTCGATGGGCACGGTCGGCGACTGTTTCGACAATGCGATGATGGAATCGTTCTGGGGAACGATGCAACTCGAACTCCTGGACATCAGGAGGTGGTCAACAAGAGCTGAACTCGCCGCCGCAATGTTTGAATGGATCGAGTGCTGGTATAATCCATTCAGAAGGCATTCCAGTATCGGAATGCTGAGCCCGGTCGCCTTCGAGGAACAACACCGCACCTCACCACCGACCGGCTGACCCATCTCACCCCAGGTGGCCGTGAAACGGGGGGAACCTCA
>NZ_BAAAMR010000261.1:0-1271 GCF_039529375.1 Actinomadura napierensis | reverse complement strand
TTTAATTATTAGTGATGATGGGTTGCAACATTGGGCATTAGGTCGCCAAATAGAATGGATCGTACTTGATCAAAATCGTGGCCTTGGAAATAGAAAGTTATTACCAGAAGGATATTTACGTGAACCTGCGGAACGTTTAAAAACTAGTACGGTAATCGAGCATATTTTCACACCAACAACTACATTGCATATGCATCTTGATGCAGGCCAGCCTTACTTGTTGAATCCTTCTTCGGCAACTGAATTATCATTCAATATTCAAAATAATTACCATGCAGTAGTCGGCATTGGTTTTCCTCAGCGCTTTTACCAAACACTTAAAGGTTTAGGGGTGAAACAATTTCAAGAGCATGCTTTTCGTGATCATCATGATTACAGTATTGATGATCTCATTTTTAATGATGATTTGCCGATCATTACAACAGAAAAAGATGCTGTTAAATTTTTACCATTACTTGAAAAACATCCAGACTTTAAACGTTCTATCTGGGTCGTACCTGTTAAAGCTGTTTTGTCTACAGAGTGCTATCAGATTTTAAATCAACAATTGCAAAAGCTTGATATTCAAATATCTTAGGAAGAAAAAATGAAACATATCGTCATTCCAGCACGCTTCTCAAGTTCGCGTTTGCCAGGTAAGCCATTGTTACTTATTCATGATCGTCCTATGATTTTACGAGTAGTAGATCAAGCAAAAAAAGTTGAAGGTTTCGATGACCTATGTGTAGCAACGGACGATGAACGTATCGCTGAATTATGTCGTGCAGAGGGCGTTGATGTTGTTTTAACAAGTGCAGACCATCCATCGGGAACAGATCGTTTAAGTGAAGTTGCTCGTATTAAAGGATGGGATGCTGATGACATTATTGTAAACGTACAAGGCGATGAGCCATTACTGCCAGCCCAGCTTGTTCAGCAAGTTGCAAAGCTTTTGGTTGATAAGCCAAACTGTTCAATGTCTACATTATGTGAGCCTATTCATGCGTTGGATGAATTTCAGCGTGATAGTATCGTAAAAGTAGTCATGTCTAAACAAAATGAAGCATTATATTTTAGTCGTGCAACTATTCCTTATGATCGAGATAGTGCTAAACAAGCTGAACCAACTTTACATAGCCAAGCATTTCGTCATTTAGGTTTATATGCTTATCGTGTGAGCTTATTACAAGAATATGTTACATGGGAAATGGGTAAACTTGAAAAGCTCGAGAGTCTTGAGCAATTGCGTGTTTTAGAAAATGGACACCGTATTGCTATTGCTGTAGCAGAAG
>NZ_BAAAMR010000260.1:0-1377 GCF_039529375.1 Actinomadura napierensis | reverse complement strand
GGGACTGTCCGAAAGATCGTGTGGGTGGGGTGGTGATCCGGAAGGCTGGGGCCGATGCCTCGGCCGGGAAGGATCATCTGTGAGCAACCATGGTGAGGACGAGCCGCAGAGTGGGCTGGAGGTCCAGCTCGCTGCCGAGCTGGTCGAGAAAGCCAAGGCCGAGGGAGTGTCGCTGGTCGGGCCGGACGGACTGCTGGCCGGGATCACCAAGACCGTGCTGCAGGCCGCTCTGGAGGCCGAGATGACCGAGCATCTGGGCTATGAGCGGGGCCAACGCCCGACCGCCCCGTCCGGCAACCACCGCAACGGCAGCTCGGCAAAGACGGTGTCTACCGAGGTCGGCCCCATCCAGATCCAGGTTCCGCGGGATAGGGCGAGCGCGTTCGAGCCGCAGATCGTGCCCAAGCACGCCCGCCGCATCGAGGGGTTCGACGAGGCGATCGTCTCGCTGTATGCCAAGGGCCTGACCACCGGCGAGATCCGCGCCCATCTGGCCGAGATCTACCAGGTCGAGGTCTCGCGTGACCTGATCTCGCGGGTCACCGACAAGGTGGTCGAGGAGATGGAGGCCTGGCGAGCCCGGCCGCTCGACAGCGTCTACCCCGTCGTGCTGATCGACGCCCTGTATGTCAAGATCCGCGAAGGTCAGGTGGCCAACCGTCCGATCTATGTGGCGCTGGGCATCAACTGCAACGGCGAACGCGACGTGCTCGGGCTGTGGGTGGGGACCGGCGGTGAGGGCGCCAAGCACTGGATGACCGTGCTGGCCGAACTCCGCAATCGCGGCGTCGCCGATGTGTGCATCGCCTGCTGCGACGGCCTCAAGGGCCTGCCCGAAGCCATCGAGGAGATCTGGCCGCGGGCCACCGTCCAGCAATGCGTGGTGCACCTGGTCCGCTCCTCACTGCGGTATGCCTCCAAGGCGCACTGGAGCCGGCTCACCAAGGATCTGCGGCAGATCTACACCGCCCCGACCGAGGCAGCCGCCGAACAGCGGTTCGCCGACTTCGAAGCCGAATGGGGCGACCGCTATCCGGCGATCATCAGGCTGTGGCGGGACTCCTGGCCGACCTTCACGCCGTTCCTGGCGTTCCCGGCCGAGATCCGCAAGATCGTCTACACCACCAACGCGATCGAGAGCCTCAACGCCCGGTTCCGCCAGGCCACCCGCCGCCGCGGGCACTTCCCCACCGAACAGGCCGCCCTCAAGGTCCTCTACCTGGTCATCCGCCAACCACTGAAGGGAAGGCCCAACGTGACCGGCAAAACCCCCGGGTGGAAGGCAGCGTTGAACGCGCTGTCGCTGCACTACGGTGACCGCATCACCCTGAACTGAAAACCGATCACCGCCTCACCCACAGACTTTCAGACAGTCCC
>NZ_BAAAMR010000259.1:0-1480 GCF_039529375.1 Actinomadura napierensis | reverse complement strand
CCCCCGCGACCCGCCCCCGCCGCCGCCGGAGACCTTCCGTGCCTGGTGGGCCCGGACCCGCCGCAGCACCTCGTCCCGGGAGCTCACCGGCGCCTCCGGGCCCACCAGGCACGGAAGGTCTCCGGCGGCGGCGCGGGCAGGTCGCGGGCGTCGGTCCACTTGCCGAGCAGGCCGGGCAGCCGGCGGATCCGGCCGCCGCGCGACATCAGCCGCGCCCACCGGGTGCCGCGGCGCAGCGCCATCTCGTACCGCCGCGGGTCGCCCATCGTCCAGGCGAGGCCGCGCATCAGCATCAGCTCGGGCGTGGGGACCGGCCGGTGGCGGCGCGACTCGACCACCTTGCCGCGCAGGTGGACCAGCACCTCCGGGATGTCGATCTTCACCGGGCAGACGTCGGCGCAGGCCCCGCACAGGGTCGAGGCGAACGGCAGGGACGCCTCGGCGGCCCGCTCCACGCCGCGCAGCTGCGGGGTGAGGATCGCCCCGATCGGTCCCGGGTGGACGGGGCCGTACGGGGCGCCTCCCGTCCGCTCGTAGACGGGGCAGACGTTCAGGCACGCCGAGCAGCGGATGCAGCGCAGCGCGGCGCGCCCGATCTCGTCCGCGAGCGCGTTGGTGCGGCCGTTGTCGAGCAGGACGAGGTGGAACTCGCGGGGCCCGTCGCCGGGGGTGACGCCCGTCCACGACGAGACGTACGGCGTCATCGGCTCGCCGGACGACGAGCGCGGCAGCAGCTGGAGCAGGACCTCCAGGTCCTTCCAGGTCGGGACCACCTTCTCGATGCCCGCGATGGTGATCAGCGTGTCGGGCAGCGTCAGGCACATCCGTCCGTTGCCCTCCGACTCCAGCAGGACGGCCGTGCCGGTCTCCGCCACGAGGAAGTTCGCGCCGGTGACCGCCACGCGCGCCCCGAGGAACCGTTCGCGCAGGTGCAGGCGCACGGCCTCGGCGAGCTCGGCCGGGTCGTCGGACAGGTCGTCGGGGGCACCGGGCAGCCTTCGGGCGAACAGCTCGCGGATCTGGGCACGGTCGCGGTGCAGCGCGGCGGACAGCAGGTGCGCTGGCCCCTCCTCGCCGAGCCGGGCGACGAGGTCGCCGAACGCGGTCTCGTGGACGGTCACGCCGGCCCGGGCCAGCGCGCCGTCCAGACCGATCTCCCGCACGGCCGACGACGTCGACTTGACGACCTCGGCCGCACCCGCGGCCCGCACCAGGCCGGTGACGACGCGGCGCGCCACGGCGGCGTCGCCCGCCCAGTGCACGCGGCCACCCGCCTCGGTGACGGCACGTTCCAGCTCCTCCAGGTGCGCGTCGAGGCCGAGGAGCGTCTCGTCCCTGATGGCGCGGCCGGCCTCGCGCAGGTCCTCCCAGTCGGCGGGCTCGGGGACCGCCGAGCGGCGCTCCCTGATCGCGGCGGTGGCGCCGCGCAGCGTGCGGCGCAGGCCGGTGTCGGCCAGCGCGGACCGGGCGGCGACGGCGA
>NZ_BAAAMR010000258.1:0-1493 GCF_039529375.1 Actinomadura napierensis | reverse complement strand
CGCGCGCCGCGACGCGCTGGCCGCGCGCGCCGAGGAGCGGTCGCGGCTGGCATCCGCGCTCGACGCCGCCGCGCGCGCCGACCGGGTCGTCCCGCTGGTGCGGGCCGTCCAGGACCGGCACGCCCGCGCGGGGCAGGCGCGCCGGTGGGCCGAGGAGACCCGCTCCCGGGTCGCGGCGCTGCTCCCGCCGAACGCTTCGGAGGATGTCCTCGCGAAGGCCGAGCGGGCCCGCCGCGCCGAGACGGCCAAACTGGCCGACCGCCGCCAGGAGGGCGCGCGGCTCGCCGAGCTGGAGGCGGAGCGGGCGGAGCTGGCCCGCGAGCTGGCGCGCCTGGAGCCCGAGGAGGCGCGGATCGCCGCGGCCCGCGCCGAGCCGCCGGGCGTCGTCGAGGCGGGCCGTGCCGAGCTGGACGAGGCCAGGATCGCCGCGGCGGGGGCGGCGGACGCCGAGGCCGCGGTGGCCGACACGCTGCGCCGGCTGGACGCGGCGCACCGCCGCGACCGGGTCGGGCACCTGCTCGAGGAGGCGGAGGCCGCCCACCGCGACGCGGTCGACGCCGCGCAGGACGCCCGCCAGCACGTCCTCGACCTGCGGCAGGCGCGGCTGGACGGCATGGCGGCCGTCCTCGCCGAGGACCTCAAGGAGGGCGAGCCCTGCCGGGTCTGCGGCTCCACCGAGCATCCGGCCCCGGTCACCTCGCTCGCGCTGATCCCGACCGAGGAGCAGGTCGATGCGGCGCAGGAGGCCGCCGACCGGGCCCAGCACGACCGGGAGAACGCGGCACGCCAGGTGGAGGCGCTGCGCACCGAGCGCGACGGCCTCCTGGAGACGGTCGGCGAGCTGGCCGCCGAGGCGCTGGCCGAGGAGCTGGGCGAGGCCGAGGAGGCGCTCGCGACGGCGACGGCCCGCGCGGCGGAGGCCGACCGGTTGGAGTCCGTCCTGCACCGCGCCGAGCAGGAGCTGGAACGCGTCCGCGACGCCCAGCACGGCAACGTGCAGGCGCTCACCGCGAACCGCATCCGGCGCGCGGAGCTCGACGCCGAGGAGGCGCGGCTGCGGGACGCGCTGGACGAGGCGCGCGGCACCGACCCGACCCTGGAGGCGCGCATCGACCGGCTCGGCCGGGAGGCCGACGCGCTGGCCGAGGCGATGGACGCGCTGCGGGAGGCCGGCCGCGCCGCCGAGGAACTCGCCGCCGCCCGCGCGCGCGCCAAGACGACCGCCGAGGAAGAGGGCTTCCGCACGCCCGACGAGGTGGAAGCCGCCGCGATGCCCGACGAGGACCAGGCCGCGCTGCGCGACCGGCTCCGCCGCTTCGACGACGAGGAGGCCCTCGTCCGCGACCTGCTCGCCGACCGGACGCTGGCCGGGGCCGCCGCCGGGCCCGCCCCCGACCTCGCGGCCCTGGACACCGCGCTGGCCTCGGCCGAGGCCGCGGAGGGCGGCGCCGCGTCCGCCGTGGACCGGGCCCGGCACCGCTGCGAGCGGCTCG
>NZ_BAAAMR010000257.1:0-1570 GCF_039529375.1 Actinomadura napierensis | reverse complement strand
CAAGGCCACGCCGAATCACGGTGATGCGGAGCCGGGGACCCACCGAAACACCGGGGTGAATCCGCACCCCCGCATGCGCGGGGCGGCGGTAGGGCCACTTCCACGCCCGAACCCGACAGCTAACCCGGTAGGCGGACTGGAAGAACCTCAGGAGAACCCATCTCATGACCGCTCCTACCTTCGATATGACCAAGCGCATGGGCACCCGCGTCGCCGCCGGCGCCGTGCTGTCCCTGGCCGGCGCGTTCGGCTTCGCCTCGCTGGTCCCCTCCGCCCACGCCGATACCAAGCCCGCCCACGCCGCGCACGTCGCCGCCGCGTCCAAGGCCGACGCCAACAGCAGCAAGGGCGCCGAGACCGGCGCCGCGAGCAGCAAGGCCGGCGCCACCGCGCAGGACGTCATCAAGCTGGCGCGCACCCAGGTCGGCACGCACGAGGACGCCTCGGGCAACAGCAAGTTCAACGACTGGTACGTCGACTCCTCGCTGGGCCGGCTCAACGCCCACCGCATCGGCGCCAAGAGCGCCTCGGTCTACAAGGGCCAGTCCTGGTGCGACATGTTCGTGTCCTGGCTGGGCCAGAACACCGGCACCAAGGGCATGGGCGCCGACGCCTACACCGTCAGCCACGCCGAGTGGTTCAAAAAGACCGGCCGCTTCGGCCAGACCGCCAAGCCCGGCGCCGTGGTGTTCTTCGCCTGGAACGGCGGCGGCATCAAGGGCGTCGACCACGTCGGCATCGTGGTGAAGGACAACCACGACGGCACCATCAACACCATCGAGGGCAACACCGGCAACGCCGTCAAGCAGAAGGTCCGCGACACCTCCACCGTCGCCGGCTACGGCTACCCCGAATACCGGTGACCCCGGGGCCGCACCGCGGCCCCACCCCCCTCTTCTTGCACCGCGCGGCGGTGCCCCCTTCCCCCCTTCCCTCCCTCCGCACGAGCCACGACCCGTGCCGTGCCGTGCGCCGGACCCCTCATGCCCCCAGCGGCGTGACCCGGCGCCCGACTTCGAGCGAAGGATCCACATGCAGCAGCGAGCCATCGACACCGCCCTGTCCGCCCTGACCGGTACCGCCCTGGCGGGCCTGCTGGTCGCGGGCGTGGCGGTCGAGAGCGCCCACGGCGCCCCGGCGGACGAGCCGATGGCGCACAAGGCCACCTCCCAGCAGGTGACCGGGCAGCACCAGAAGACCTCCCGCCACACCACCGGCAAGACCACCGGCAAGGCTGCGACGAAGACCCGCGGTGTCCTGTCCGGCAGCACCACCGCGTCCTACTTCTGGGACGACGGCTCGGGCGTGAACGGCGACACCGGCGCCCCCGCCAGCGGCAAGCCCATGCAGAAGGGCCTGTTCGCCAGCCCTAGCTGGCCCATGAACACCAAGGTCAAGGTCACCTACAACGGCCGCAGCGTCACCGGCTTCGTCGGCGACCGCGGGCCCGGCGAGCCCTCGCACCGCGGAGTCATGCTCGACCTGGACACCTACACCTTCCGCCACCTGGTCGACGGCAAGAAGCCGGACAGCAACTACGACACCGGCACCTCGGTCGGCCACCTCAAGG
>NZ_BAAAMR010000256.1:0-1675 GCF_039529375.1 Actinomadura napierensis | reverse complement strand
GGTGGCATTGAACAATTCCTTAAACTGAATTATGGGTATTTTACGTGAAAACGGCTATGAATGCAGGTTTATGATTTTTGCAGTATTTTGTATGTATAAATATACGCATGTATTGGCTTGAAGTAAGATGATTTGTAATGAAGGTGTCATATTGCTAAGCCCATGTATAAAAAAGACAAACAGGGAATGATCATCGTTTTGATCGCTTTGACTTTGTTTTTAGCCATTTCAATTGGTTTTAAATTTCAGAGTGCCGTTGTTGCTTTATCTATTGCATTCACTGTCATACTGGTTCAGTCATTATCAAGTCTGCATCAACGTTTAACTCATTTAGAACAACAGTTTTCTCACCAGACAACGCCACTTTATTCTATTCATACTCTGTACACGATAAAAATAGATAACTCATTGAAATAATGTCATAATAATTGTTTTCTAACGACGAATACTATGACACATCTCAATGAGTTATATCTTATCTTAAACAAATATCTAAAATGGAACAAGTCACATTTAAAGTGCTTTGCGCTCATCATGCTTGTGATTATTTTAAAGCAAACATGTAATCTTTCTTCTGCATCTAAAGCCTTGCCCATCAAGTGCTTACCACAATCATTTTATCGACGTATGCAGCGCTTCTTTGCAGGTCAGTATTTTGATTATCGTCAAATTTCTCAGTTGATTTTCAATATGTTTTCATTCGACCAAGTGCAACTGACTTTAGATAGAACCAATTGGAAATGGGGAAAACGAAATATTAATATCCTGATGCTCGCAATCGTTTATCGTGGAATAGCGATACCTATCCTTTGGACATTGCTTAATAAACGTGGAAATTCAGATACGAAAGAGCGTATTGCTTTGATTCAACGCTTTATAGCCATTTTTGGTAAAGACCGTATTGTGAATGTGTTCGCAGACAGAGAGTTTATCGGTGAGCAGTGGTTTACATGGTTAATTGAACAAGACATCAACTTCTGCATTCGTGTTAAAAAAACTTCATTGTCACCAATCATTTAGGAAAGAATCATAAAATTAGTGATTTATTTCGCCATCTTAAAGTTGGTCAAATTGAATGTCGTAAACGACGGATTTTGGTTGGTCGGGTGAAACTATATATAAGTGCACTACAGTTAGAAAATGGAGAGCTTTTACTCGTCGTTTCTCCTCAGTTTAATGCCAATGCTATTCAGGATTATGCATTACGCTGGGAAATTGAAACCTTATTCAGTTGTCTCAAAGGACGCGGGTTTAATCTTGAAAATACGCGCTTGACAGACCCTAGACGAGTGAAAAAATTGATTGCGGTGTTAGCTATAAGCTTCTGTTGGTGTTACTTAACGGGTGAATGGCAACATGATCAAAAAAAAGCGATAAAAATAAAGAAGCATGGACGACTCTCAATGAGTTTATTTCGCTATGGTTTAGACTATGTTCAAATGGCGATTCAGCGTTTAATTGGTTTTGGGAAAAAAGAAGAGTTTAAGGAAATTTTGGCAATTTTAAGAAGGCAGAACCCTGATAGGATAAGGGTTCTGTGAAATTTGTCGTGTACAGAGAAAAGGATGCTAAAATTTTGTCAAATTGCCATCTAACTTTAACCTTTCAGCAATTTAAGCTATTTATAAAAATTAAAAACTATAATTTGCAAAATTGAATAAAAAAACATCAAAAT
>NZ_BAAAMR010000255.1:0-1770 GCF_039529375.1 Actinomadura napierensis | reverse complement strand
GTCCAGAAAAGTCTTCATAGTATTTTTCAGAAAAATTGTTATCTTCCTCAAAATCATCTATTCGCTTTTCTAATCGATTCACCAGATCCTCAATACGATCGGCTTGCTGTTTAACAGCAATAGATTGAAAATCATTGGTCAAAATTTTACTGAATAATTTACTGGTTCTGATTCCTTCTGAATTAGCCAATTGATCGTAGAATTCTGCTACTTGTGGATCTAACCTGACTGCATAAGTTTTGACTTTTTCGCCCATAAATTACACCTCTTATTAAAATTAGATTTTGTACAAAATTAAATATATATAATTCAACTAATTAAATAAAAAATAATAATTAGATTACGTACAAACTTATTTGTACAGAATTAATTTATTCTAAAACAAAAACTTATTTAAATATAATGCTTTTTTTATGTACAATCATGAGTACATATTTTTTCTTAAATTTATCAATATCTTATCTAAAAAAAGTGTTGTTTTGATGTACAACCATGAGCACAGCATAAAAAATAGATAATTCAATCACTTATTCTAAAAAAAGACCATTTTTCTGTACACGTTTCTGAGACCCTAAAAAATCGCTGAAATCCTTATCCTGTAAGGCTTTGAGGGGTGTCATCGTTAGATGCGTGGTGTGTGACAAAAAAATCCCGGCATGTGCCGGATCTTGGATTGGAAAATTGGCTAAAGTGACGTAGGGCCGGTGCTTGGTTTTGCATGGAAAAAAGTATTTATTTCCTTGTTTAGAAAAACGTAAAAAATCAATTTTTTGTCCATTCATCCAGGTTAAAAATTTCAACCCAAAACTTTAATTATGAAAAGCTTCATAGAACGCGTTCAAATGCGATTTAAGAGCCTTTACCTAGAAAACATAGATCTCATAGTGAAAAACACAAAACAGCTCAAAAAACGCAAATGAGAGCGAAATAAAGAGGTATTTTGACTTTAGATAGATGCATAGAGCGAGTGTCTACGAGCGAACTATCAAAATTTGCGCCTAGACCCTCTGAAAAACATTTTTTTGTCCTCTTTAGCCTAAGAAAGCGTAAGTTTCGTGCAGAAATTTGCTCCTGGATCGAGCGTAGCGAGTAAAAAAGTTTTATGAGCGAAGCGAATTCCAAGTTTCTTTTGCTTTTTTTTAAAGTCACGCCAGTATTAACCAAAAAATTGCCCCAACGAACTGAGCGAAAGCGAAGTTCAATAGAGTTTGAGCGAAGCGAAAACCAAGGGCAATTTTTCATTCCCTGGGCTTTTAATTATTTTAAAGTTTTTAAATACTTTTAAATGGCTTGAAAGCCTTATGAATAAAGGGTTTTAGCTCTTATATGTCCACGTTTACCTTGCAATATGTCCACGTTTACCTTGCAATATGTCCACGTTTACCTTGCAATATGTCCACGTTTACCTTGCAATAGTACACAAATAATATTAACGTGTACTTATACACAATAAAAAATAGTGGCTATGAGAGATTTAGTTGTAAAGGACAATGCCTTAATCAACGCAAGCTATAACTTAGACTTAGTAGAACAACGTTTAATTTTATTGGCTATTGTTGAAGCAAGGGAAAGTGGGAAAGGGATTAATGCAAATGATCCATTAGAAGTTCATGCAGATAGTTATATCAATCAATTTGGTGTACACCGTAATACAGCTTATCAAGCCTTAAAAGATGCTTGTAAGGATTTATTCGCGCGTCAATTTAGCTATCAAGAGAAAAAAGCTAATGGGAATATCCGAAATGTTATGAGTCGTTGGGTATCTCAAAT
>NZ_BAAAMR010000254.1:0-1800 GCF_039529375.1 Actinomadura napierensis | reverse complement strand
TGGCTACGATCCCGGCTCGGCATGCGGGAGAACCGCACCACCGAACGCCTCATCCTCGCCCGCCAGCGGCACCGCCTACCGCAGGTCGCGGAACGGTTGGCGGCCGGAGAGTTGTCGTACGGGTATGCGGCCACGGTCGCGCAGAGTGTGGCGCGGCTGGAGGACACCGACTGCGCCCAGGCCGAGACCACTCTGCTGGGCTTCGTCGAGCAGGGCTTCTCGGCGGCGAAAGTCGGGGTGTTCGGCCGCCGCATCTGCGACGTGATCGCCGAACGCGACGGCACCGAGGCTGCCCCCGGTGAGGATGCCAAGCGCGGGTACGCCAAGTCCTGGATCACCAGCACCGGTTCCCTGGACGGCGGCCGGTACATCAAGGGCTGGCTGAACGCCGAAGACGCCGCGATCTGGGACGGGACGCTGGCGCCGTTGGTCAAGCCGGCCGGGCCGGATGACCACCGTGACGTTGGCGAGCGGACGGCGGCGGCACTGTCGAGTGTGCTGTCGGGTGGGCACAGGTCCACCAAGGTCACCGTGATCTGTGACCTGGAGACACTGACCGGCGGTAATGCTCCGGCCCGCCTCATCGACGGGACGCCGATCCCCGCCGCCCAAGCCCGCCGCATCGCCCTAGCGGCCGGAGTGTCACCCCTCCTGCTCGGACGCGGCCACACCCCGCTCTACCTGGGCTACCGGGAGCGTTTCGCTAGCGCCGCCCAACGGCAGGTACTGGAGACGCTGTATCCGACCTGCGCGGTACGGGAATGCGAGATCCCCGGGACGCTGTGCGAGGTCGACCATGTCAACGGCTGGGCCCTGGGCAACAGCCCCACCGACATTGACCAGCTCGCCCTGACCTGCGGGTGGCACAACCGCTTCAAACACACCAGCCCAGATCAGATCGGGATCAGCAAAGATCCCGACGGGCGGTACGTCTACCGGCTGCTACCACCACCGGGTGCCCGATCAAGAACCCGGAGTGGCAGCGGGCCACCACCGGGGCCGTTCGGCCCGTCCGACACCACCGCCAACTGGGCCGCATAACCCGCCCCACCTCCACATCACCGGTTCGCCCGAATCCAACCCGGATCTCGGGCGAACCGGCATGCCCATGTCCGCTCACGGCGGGCAGGCCGGGCCGGGTCAGGCGACCTTGCGGAGGGTGACGTCCATCGATGGTGACCAGCTCACGCCGTCGGCGCTGGACTCATGGCGGGCGACCTGTGTCATGCCGTCGTCGGTCATCGTTGCGGTGCAACGCGTGCGGTCGCCGATCCACCTGATCTCGTCGCCCTCGATCTGCAGCCGGGACACGTGAACGTTGCCGAAGCCGTCGTAGAACGTGGAGCTGTACTCCTCGCCGTCGACGCCGATGATCTCGACACCGCCGACGGAGGTCTCACCGATCTTTCCGAAGGCCGAGTGGACGACGAAGAACCCGCCGGGTGCCCACTCGTAGACATCACTGGTGAGGATCGGAACCGACGGGGTCTCCGTAATCTCGATCGTGCGGCCTTCGTTGATCCACTTACCGATGAGGACCGCGAGCGCTTCGTGGCGGCCGTCGCGGACGGGCGCTGCGCGTTCGGTGTTCTCGACCCCGGCGGCCACGGTGACGACACGAGCGGACTTGCTGATGTTCTCCGGCATCGGGAGCTCCTTCGTCATGGGGACGGTTCCCTACGTGGTCGGAGCCATCACACCCATCTCGACATCTCCGCTTGGCCCGCTGGTTCGGGGGCGGTGGGGTGGCGCGACCGGGGCGGGGCAGGCGGAGCCTGCCCCTTAAGCGCTGCCTCAGGG
>NZ_BAAAMR010000253.1:0-1803 GCF_039529375.1 Actinomadura napierensis | reverse complement strand
CGCGTACCGGCCGGCCCGTCCGGGCTCGGGACCGCGGCGGCCCGCCCGGCCCCGGTGCGGCCCGCGCCGCCCCAGCACAGCCAGATCCGACCAGCGATCCCCGGAGGTAGCGGCACATGACCGACCCGCAGCTGGCCCTGAGCACGCGGGCAGCGCGCAATCTCGCGACGACGACCAAGTCCGTGCCGCAGATGCAGGGCATCACCCCGCGGTGGCTGCTGACCCTGCTGCCGTGGGTGCGGGCGGACGCCGGCGTCTACCGGGTGAACCGCAGGCTCACCTACGAGCTGGGCGACGGGCGGGTGACGTTCGTCAACGACGGCGCCAACGTCCGCGTCATCCCCGGCGAGCTGGCGGAGCTGCCGCAGCTCGGCGGCCTGGACGCGATGGTGCTGGACGCGCTCGCCGGACGGTTCACGCAGGCCGAGTACGCCCCCGGCGACACGATCGCCACCGCCGGCGACCCGATGGACCGCGTCCACCTGATCGCGCACGGCAAGATCGCCGAGATCGGGACCGGCGAGTACGGCGGCGAGACGCAGGTCGGCATCCGCGACGGCGGCGACTTCTTCGGCGACCAGGCCCTGGCCGGCGACGCCGGAGAATGGCCGCACACGTTCCGGGCCATCACCCCGGCCATCGTGCTGACCCTCTCCCCGGCCGCGATCGAGGAGGCCACCGACCGGTCGGAGGCGCTGCGCGCGCGCCTGGAGGAGTACCGCAACGCGCCGAAGCCGCCGCAGACCCGGCACGGCGAGGCCGCCATCGACCTGTCGTCCGGGCACGACGGCGAGCCCGCGCTGCCCGGCACGTTCGTCGACTACGAGACCTCGCCCCGCGAGTACGAGATGGCCGTGACGCAGACGCTGCTGCGCGTCCACACCCGCGTCGCCGACCTCTACAACAAGCCGATGAACCAGATCGAGCAGCAGCTGCGGCTCACCATCGAGGAGATCCGGGAGCGGCAGGAGCACGAGCTGGTCAACAACCGGGACTTCGGCCTGCTGCACAACGCCGACCTGCGGCACCGCATCCAGACCCGCGGCGGCCCGCCCACGCCCGACGACCTGGACGAGCTGCTCGCCCGGCGCCGCAGGACCCGCTTCTACCTCGCCCACCCGAGGGCGATCGCCGCGTTCGGCCGCGAGTGCACCCGCCGCGGCGTGTACCCGGGAACCGCCGAGGTGGACGGCGGGCGGCGCGTCCAGGCCTGGCGCGGCGTCCCGATCTACCCGTGCGACAAGATCCCCGTCAGCGACACCGGCACCACCTCGATCCTGGCGATGCGGACCGGCGAGGACGACCAGGGCGTCATCGGCCTGCACCGCACCGGCATCCCCGACGAGGTACAGCCGGGCCTGTCGGTGCGCTTCACCGGCATCGACGACAAGGCGATCCTGTCGTACCTGGTCAGCGCCTACTACACGGCCGCGGTGCTGGTGCCCGACGCGCTCGGCGTGCTGGAGAACGTCGAGATCGGCCGCTAGCCCGGGCCCGCCGGGACCGGGGCGCCCCCCGGAAGGGAACGAGGGAGACGAGATGTCGGTGGAGACCTCCGCCCGATCCGCCGCCGAGATCCTGGCGTGGAGCCGGGAGCTGGTGGAGCCCGCGCTGCGCGCCGTCGTCGAGGCGATGCCCGGCTCGATGCGCGGCATCGCCGAGTTCCACTTCGGGTGGCGCGACGAGGCGGGCCGGCCGGCGGCCGGCGCGGGCGGCAAGGCCGTCCGCCCGGCGCTGACCCTGCTGGCGGCCGAGGCGGCGGGCGGGACGGCGGCCGCCCCCCTGCCGGCCGCCGGCCCGGGC
>NZ_BAAAMR010000252.1:0-1805 GCF_039529375.1 Actinomadura napierensis | reverse complement strand
GGCGCCGGTGGCGCGGGCGCCGGCGAGCCCTTCGAGGTGCACGTCCTGCGCGGCCTCGGCGTCCGCGCGCTGTTCCGCGATGTAGCCGAGCTGGACGTGCAGGAACGCGATCCCGGCCGTCCCGCCGATCCCGTGCAGCCAGCCGAGGGAGGCGCGCAGGTGCCGTTCGGCGGCGTCGAGGTCGCCGCGCGCCCGCGCCACCAGGCCGAGCCCGGCCTCGGCGAACTCCTCGGCGGACCGCGCGGCCTGCCGGGTGGCGGTCCGCAGCGCCCGTTCGTGCAGGTCCTGGGCCTCGTCGAGGGCGCCGGTCAGCAGCGCGAGGCGGCCGAGCCCGGCGGTGCGGAACGCCACCTCGGGCCACATCCCGAGGTCCTCGGCGAGCCGGAGGCCGGCGCGGTGGTGGCCGGCGGCCCTCGCGTAGTCGCCGGTGACCTCGGCGTGGCGGCTGAGCGCGTCGGTCGCCTCCAGCCGTCCCCACGCGTCGTCCAGCGCGGTGAAGAGGTCCATGCTCTCGGTGCCGTCGCGTCTCATGGACTCCAGACCGCCGTGCACGATGGCGAACTTGGCGCGGGTCGCCAGCGCGGCCGCCGTGTACCAGTAATCGGCGCGCGCGCGGAACACGGTGAGGGCGTGCTCCACGCGCGCCTGGTTCGCGGCGATGTCGCCATAGGCCCAGTGGACGTGGCTGACGAACCACTCGGCTCGCGCATAGGCGAAGGTGTCCTGATCCTCGTAGCGCTCAAGGGCGCTAACGCGCAGGCGCTCGGAATCGGTGGTCTCGCCGGACAGCATGGTGAAACCCGCGAGCCACGTCTCGGCCTCTACGCGCCCAGGCGCCGCAGTGCCGGAGGCCGCCAGCGCGTCCTTGAAAGCGGCCCGCGCCTCTCCGAACCGCCCGCGCAGGTACCAGTACCAACCCAGCGCGTTCACCAGCGGCAGCCCGCCGCCCTCGCCAAGAGCGGCAGTCAGGTTGGCGCCCTCCTGATCGAGTCGCTCCAGCCATTCGTGCTGCTCGGGCCCGCGCAACCGGCCGGCCGCCTCCCGCGCCAGATCGGTGTAGTACCGGACGTGGCGCCGCCGCAGGTCGGCCTCCTCACCGGCCTCGCGCAGCCGGCCCAGCCCGTACGCGGCGACCGACTCCAGCAGGCGGTAGCGGCCGTCCCGCGTCCGCACGACGAGGGAGCGGTCGACGAGCCGCGCCAGGACGCCGGCGTCGGCGCCGCACACCTCCTCGGCGGCGGCGAGCGTGCAGCCGCCCGCGTGGACGGCGAGGCGCCGCAGCACGGCCCGCTCGTCCTCGCCGAGCAGCTCCCAGCTCCAGTCGATCACCGCGCGCAGCGTCCGCTGCCGCTCCGGGCCGCCGCGCCGGCCGTCCGCCAGCACGCCGAACCGGTCGTCCAGCCGCGCCGCCAGCTCCCGCACCCCGAACGCCCGGACGCGCGCCGCCGCCAGCTCCAGCGCCAGCGGCATCCCGTCCAGCCGCCGGCAGATCGACGCGACCCACGGCGCGGACGCCTCGTCCAGGACGAACCCCGGGTCCGCCGCGGCGGCGCGCGCCGCGAACAGCCGGACCGCGCCGGACTCCGCCAGCGCGTCCGGCGCCGTGGACGGTCCGGGCAGATCGAGCGGCGGGACGACCATCAGCCGCTCGCCGGGCAGGCCCAGCGGCTCGCGCGAGGTCGCGAGGATCCGCAGGCCCGGCGCCGCGGCGAGCAGCCGTCCGGCCAGGTCGGCGGCCTCGTCGATCACGTGCTCGCAGTTGTCCAGGACCTTCAGCGGCCGCCGCCCGCGCAGCGCGTCGCTGT
>NZ_BAAAMR010000251.1:0-2151 GCF_039529375.1 Actinomadura napierensis | reverse complement strand
CATCGCGAAGCGACGCCGAAGGCGCCCTTGACTTTGGAGGGGCGGCCCCGTACGCAGCGCCGCCCCCACCGCCCCTTCAACCCATGCCCGGATTACCCATTCTCGAATGACCCCTACCCGAAGCCCGAGGCCAAAAGCGCAGCGGGCTCACCCCCACGCCACCCCACCTCACAAGAACTCGGCCGCTATCCCATAATGATCGGAAAGATACATGAACCGTCCATCCGGAAGAGCGACCTCGTCCCTGAGAACAAGGCTTGTGTTCGCTCTAAGCGATGGGCTGGCGAGGATCTGATCGATGGGCTTCGGATAGGGCAGCTCAGCGGTAGGCCGATAGGTGGTGGCCGGATCATCGCCCAGCATGTCGCGAAGCCCCGCCGCACCGACGAACTCGCGGAGGATCGGCGAATCCCTGGGAACGTTGAAGTCGCCCGCGACGACCAGTGGGTCGGTCAGGGTCGGGTGCGCCAGCAATCCGGCCAACTCCGCGAGTTCGCTCGCCTCTACCTGTGCGTAGGGATTGGTCCGCGACCAGTCGTCGGTCTTGTTGGCCGACAGGTGGGTGTTGGCGACCGTCAGGTACTCGTTCCCGAACCGCACACGCGCCAACAGAACGCCCTTCCGCATGAAGCGTTCGGGACGAGCCGGTCCGACGAAGGTGTACGGACGGAAGTAGCGACGGGTTATGGGACGCCGCGAGAGAGTCACCAACCCGCCGTGGACGAGCGGCATGATCGGACCGTGCGCGACGTGCGGGTATGACCGGGTGGCACGGCGGAGCGCCATCAGGTTCAGGGGCGAGATGACTTCCTGAAGGCAGACCACGTCGTACGGCGACTCGTCCAGGATCCGGCCGAGGGCCTGGATACGGGCGCGGGAGTCGCCTCGGAAGAGCGTGTTGAACGTCAGCAGGCCGAACTTCATGGGCGCTCGGCGAGGTACTGGGCGGCGAGGCGTTTCGGGGCCTGGACGAGCCATGCCTCGACCAGGAGTTCTTCGAGCTCGTCCGGCCGGATCTCGTCCAGGCGGACGAGGATCATCGGGTAGCCGTCGAAGTGCGGGGTGGTGAAGTAGACGGCCGGGTCGTCGGCGAGGAGCGCCTCCTTGGCGCCGACGTCGGGGACGCGGGCGCCGAGGATCGGGCCGTCCGGTGCGGTGTCGCCGAGGGCCTCGAGGTCGGATTTGCGGAGCGGGCGTTCCAGGGCGAAGAGCTTGCCCTTGACGGTCCATTTCGGGCCGAGGCCCTTATGGGTCTCCTCGGTCTCCGGCAGCGCGAGGGCGATGCGCCGCACGTCATCCCACGTGGCCATGGTGAACACGATAGGCCGTCGGGCTTGACGTCGACCGCCGTTGAGGTTCCAGCATGGACGAGCAGTCGAGGAAAGGCGGCGTGCGATGGGTTTCCGTGTCGGCTCGGCCGTTGATCCGGCCGGGTCCATGGCGGCGTTGTTCGGGACATGGCGGGTGGGGTCGCCCGAACGGCAGGAAGCGGCGGTGGATGCGATCGCGGCGGCGTGGGAGGCGCGTCCGTGGCCAGGGGAGAATCTCCGCTCCTACGGGGTCCTCGCCGGTGACGACGGAACCACGCTGCTGCATTTCTCGGTGCTGGACGGCCCTGACGACATGTCCGGGCAAGCGTGGAAGCGCGAAGTGGACGCGGCCGTGCCCGGCATAGAGCGGATCGGGGTCGTCGCATGCCGGCTGCGGCGCGGCACGCCTGCTTACGGGGACGTGCGCGACGCCCGGTGCGCTGTCCTTGTCACGCGGGAGTTCGATCCGCCGGCGGTCGGGTCGGCCAACGGTCTCGTGGACGCGATGTTCAACGGAAGCGCCGATACGCCTCCGGCGGCAGGGCTGATATCAGCGCACTTCTACGTAAGTCTCGACGGCGCACGAGTGTTCAACTATGCGCTCTGGACGTCCGCGGAGGCGCATCAGCGGGCTGTCGGGAACGTCCCGCCGGCGCTCGCGGAGAATGAGCAATGGAAGCAGGCGCATGCCTGGCGAGGGCTGCGCAGCACCGCATTCCAGCGGCTGAGCCCGCGGCTTCACCTGGCACGACCAGCCGACTAGCTGTTCTGTCCCGTGAGGTTGGGGACGCGGGTGGTGGGTGGTTGGCCGCCGAGTGCGGTGTGGCCGCGGTGGTGATTG
>NZ_BAAAMR010000250.1:0-2184 GCF_039529375.1 Actinomadura napierensis | reverse complement strand
CCCACCCCCACCCCTCCGGGTAACGGCGGCGAGCACTACGACTTCACGCTCGCCGGCGAGACCTTCGTGAAGGCGCCGAACGGGAAGGCGCCGCTGAGCGGCTCCGTGGGCGCGGACCTGAACCTGGACAGCGGCGCCGTCACCGCGGACCTGAAGCTGAACCCGACCAAGGGCAACTTCCAGATCCTCGGCTTCCTGCCGGTGACCTCGGACATCGCGTTCGTGAACCAGGGCCAGACGACCGGCCTCTACAAGGACGGGCAGCTGACCACCACCTCCAAGGTGACCACCAAGCTGTCGACGTTCAACGTGTTCGGCGCCATCCCGATCGGCGGCGGCGACCAGTGCCAGACGACCAAGCCGTCCGACATCACGCTGAAGTCGGCCGACGGCCAGTTCTTCGACCCGGGTGTCGGCGGCAAGATCAGCGGCACCTACTCGCTGTCGTCCATCGACAACTGCGGGCCGCTGACCGGCATCCTCAACCTGTTCACCGCCGGTGACGGCAACACCATCGACCTGAACCTGACGCCGAAGTCCTGACCGGGGACGACGGACGCAAGGTCGACGAAGGACGGCCCCCGCCGTACCGGGAGGTGCGGCGGGGGCCTTCCCCGCAAGGGGCGCGGAGCGCCGAGAGGTGGCAAGTGAGAACCAGGAACAGAGCTAGGAGGGCGGGAGCCGCCCTGACCGCGGCCGTGGCGGCCGTGGCCGTGGCCGGCCTCTCCGGTGTCGCGGGCGCCGGTCCCGCGGCGGCCGATCAGGTGACGCTGGGGCTGGACTACCACTGCACCTTCCCGCTGCTCGGCCCCGAGCCCGTGCACGTGGACCTCACCGCGGACGTCCCGTCCTCGGTCGAGGTCGGACAGCAGATGAACGGCTTCGTCATCGACTCGGTGTCGGCGGTGAACGCCGAGTCCGCCCGCGCCCTCGGCGCGCTGTACTCCGTCACCCTGGAGGGGAACGCGCTCGCCGACGCGACCCTGACCGTCCCCGAGGAGCCGGACGGCCTCCCCGTCCAGGTCGACTCCGCGCTCGACAAGACCGCGCTTCCCGCGTCCGGGGGATTCACGGTGCACGGGAAGGGGACGTCCCCCGACCTGACCTTCACCCAGGCCGGGCCCGGGAAGGTGACGGTCGGGAACCTCGTGCTGACCCTCACCCCGCGCACGGACGACGGCGGCCCCACCGGCCTCGGCACGTTCCAGTCCGAGTGCATCCAGGACCCGGGCCAGAACAACGTCCTCGCGAGCTTCCAGATCACGCTTCCGGGCGCGCAGGGGCCGTCCAAGCCCGGAACGCCGGCGGTCACCGCCCACACCTCGACGAGCGTGACGCTCGGCTGGGGCGCGTCCACCGAAACCGGCGGGACGGTCACCGGCTACGACGTCTACAGCAACGGCGCCGTCGTCGCGAGCTCCACCGGCACCACCGCCACCGTCCCGAACCTGACCCCCAAGACGAGCTACACCTTCACGGTCAAGGCCAAGGACGGCAAGGGCAACGTCTCGGACGCCAGCGACCCCGTCACCGTGACCACCGACGCGGCCGGCCCGTCGAGCCACGCCTACGCGCTCAAGGGCACCACCACGATCAAGGCGTCGAACGGGACCGTGCCGCTGACCGGCTCCCTCAACACGCAGGTCGCGCCGGACACCGGCGCCGTCACCGGCGACCTCGCGCTCGACCCGGCCGACGCGGCCCTCCAGGCGTTCGGCTTCCTGCCGGTCACCGCGCACCTGGCGTTCGCGAACCAGGGACCCACCAGCGGCACCTACACCGGCGGCGCGCTCAGCACGGACACCAAGGTGCTCGTGAAGGCGTCCTCGTTCACCGCGTTCGGCATCGTCCCGATCGGCGGCGGCGACCAGTGCCAGACCACCGCCCCGTCCGACCTGAAGCTCGCCTCCGCCGGGACGTTCGACCCGGCCAAGGGCGGCGCGCTCAAGGGCGGATACGACCTGGCGGACCTGACCGGCTGCGGCCCCATCACCGGCCTGCTCAGCCCGCTCGTCGCCGGGACCGGCAACACCGCCGACCTGGCGCTCACCCCGAAGTCCGGCAGCTAGGAGGCCAGGAGATGCCGAAGAACATCGCGCTCCCGCGCCGCGGCCGGGCGCTCCTCGCCCCCGCGGCCACGCCGCCGTCGCGCCGGTCGTCGCGCTCGGGACGGCCCCCGCCGCC
>NZ_BAAAMR010000249.1:0-2368 GCF_039529375.1 Actinomadura napierensis | reverse complement strand
GCCGCCCCGCGGTGTCCTGCCCGGTCGCGCCGGTGGCCCTGCCCGCCGCCGCCCTCGCCCTCCGGTTCGCCCCGCCGGGGCGGGCGCGGGCCGTCCCGCTCGACTGGCGCGGCGCCGCGCTGCTCACCCTCGCCGCCGCGCTCGGCGTCGGCGCGCCGTCCGCCGCCGCGAGCCTCGGCGCCGCCTCGCCCGTCGTGTGGTGCGGCGCCCTCGCCGGGCTGCTCGCCGCCGTCGGGTACGTCGTGTCCTCGCGCGGACGTCCCGACGCGTTCCTGCCGCCGCGCCTGCTGCTCGAGACCCGCTACCTGCGGTCGTGCCTCAGCGTCCTCGCGCAGATGTTCTGCCTCGGCGCGACGCTGCTCGCCGTCCCCGTCTACCTGACCACGCAGCGGCACACCGCCACCCTCGTCGCCGGCGCCTACCTGCTGAGCCTGCCGCTGGCGATGTCGCTGCTCGGGCCCGTCACCGGCGTGCTGATGGAGCGGCTCGGCGCCCGGACGGTCCTGCGCGGCGGCCTCGCCGTGCTCATCGCGGGCCAGGCGCTGGTCGCCGCCGCGCTCGCCTGGCCGGGGCCGATCCCGCTGCTGCTCGCCGCGCTGGCGCTGACCGGGGCCGGCGTCGCGTTCGTCCAGACGCCCGCCGCGACCGGCGCCACCCGCTCGGGCGCCGGACGGACCGGCGCCGGCCTCGGCCTGTTCAACCTGCTGCGCTTCGGCGGCTCGGCGGTCGGCGCCGCGTGGGTCGGCGCCGTCCTCGACCAGGCCCCCGCGTTCGGCCTGATCTTCACCGTCTCCGCCGCCACCGCCGTCCTCGGCCTCCTGGCCTCCCACCTCGGCCCCGACCCCCTCCGTTGAGTTGCGGCGAGTCGTCGTTATGGCGGCCTCCATAACGACGACTCGCCGCAAGTGAACGCCTCAAGGTCAGCGGGGGGCGGCGGCGGGTGGGGCCATTTCCTCGGCGAGGCTGCCGGTGACCGTCGTCAGCGTGTCGATGTGCAGCGCCAGCCAGAACATGAACTGCGCGTCCGCCGACCGGATGTCCATCCGCAGCGCCCGCGACGCCCGGTCCAGCTTGTAGAGCATCGTGTTGCGGTGCATGCCCAGCTCGCGGGCCGCCGCGTTCAGGTTCCCCGACGTCCTGATGTACGCCAGGACGATCTGCTCCAGGTCGCCGCCGTTCGCACGGCGCAGCGGGGCGAGGGTCTCGTGCGCGAACGACTTGGCCTCCGTGCTGCCCGCCACGTCCTTCAGCGCGGCGAACACCCGCAGGTCGTCGTAGCCGCAGACGGGCGCCGCCGAGGTGTGCCAGGCCAGGCCCATCGCCAGCCGCGCCTCGTGGTAGCCGGCCGCGACGCCCGCCGCGCCGGCGCCCGGACGGCCGTGCGTCACCCGCAGGTCGTCGCCGAGCCGCGGGCGCAGCGACCGGTGCAGCCGCTCGGCGAACCGGGCCGCCTCGGCGCGCTGCTTCAGCGGGTCGTGGTCGGCCGTCACCTGCCGGATCACCACGATCGTGGAGCCGATCGCGGCCGTCAGCGTGCAGCCGGCGGGGTCCAGGGTCTGCGCGGTGCGCGTCGCGGTGACCGTCCGGCGCAGGTAGTCGCGGCCGACCGGCAGCAGCGCCGCCGCCGACACCACGTGGACCGCGTAGTGGCCGTCCACGTCGAAGCCGTGGTGGCGGGCCCGCGCGCCCAGCTCGTGCGGGTCGGCGAACCGGCCGTGCACCAGGGCCTCGACGAAGTCGCCGCGGGCCCGCTCCTCGGCGGCCCGCACCGACCGCTGCCGCAGCATCTCCGACCCGATCAGCGTGGCGCCGTGCTCGGCGACGACGCGGTGCTGCGCCAGGTCGTGCGGGTCCGGCGGGCACGCCGGCTCCACCATCACCAGCCGCCCGAACGGCTCGCCGCCGACGACCACCGGCGTGATCAGCGCGTTCACGGCCACGCCCGGCGCGACGGACAGCTCGGCCCCGGCCGCGTGCGCGTGCCCGTCCAGGACGGCGTCCGGCCCGTGCGGGACGGGCGCGGGGAGGGCGGCCTGCACGGCGTCCGGGTCGGGCGCGGGGCCGTCCGGTGTCTCCGCCCACGCCAGCCGCTCCCCGTCGGCGTCGCAGATCAGCACCGAGCAGCGCGACAGCCCGACGATCGCGTGCGCCATCGCCGGGATGCCCGGCCCGTGCGCGAGCACCTCGGCGAGCGTGCGGTGCACCCGCGTCCCGTACTCCAGGATGTGCGCGGCCTGCGCGAGGGCCTTCTGCCCGACGAGCCGGCTCACCGTCCGGTAGTCGGCCTCCGCGGGCAGCTCCAGCAGCGGGACGCCCTCCGCGCCGGCGGCGCCGGCCGCGGCGGCGAGGTCGGCGCCGGCGCCCGGCT